>VGPA01000067.1 GCA_016875665.1 Chloroflexota bacterium
CGAGGCGGCGGTCGGCTACTGCCGCGCCGTGCGCGTGGGCGATCGGATCCACGTCTCCGGCACCGCGCCGATCTGGCCGGACGGCTCCTGCGATCCCGACCCCGAGGTCCAGGCCCGCCGCTGCTTCGCGATCATCACGGAGGCACTCGCGAGGCTGGGCGCGACGGCGGCGCACGTCGTGCGGACGCGGATGTTCATCACCGATCCGGCGGACGGCGACGCGGTGGGGCGCGCGCACGCCGCGCTCTTCGCCGAGGTGCTGCCCGCGTCGACGATGGTGGTGGTCGCGGCGCTTCTCGACCCGCGCTGGAAGGTCGAGATCGAGGCGGAAGCCGAGCTCTAGGGCGTCGCGCTGAGCTCGTAGCGGAGGAAGAGCATCTCCCCCGCTCGCCGGACCCCGACCGGGCGCCCCCAGGGTGCCTCCTCCGGCGCGAACGCGGTGTCCTCGACCAGCGCTCGTCGGGGCTCGCCCGCCGACCGGCCCGCAAGCGCGGGCGAAAGCGTGAGGAAGAGCTCGTCGATCCGGCGGGCGGCGAGGAGGCGCCCGAACAGGCGCGGGCCGCCTTCGCACAGGATCAGGCGCGCCCCCGTCTCGGAAGTGACCGCGTCCAGGATGCCCTCGCCCGTGCGCGCGCCCGCGAGCACCCGGGCGTCGGGCCCGAGGGCGCGCGCGTCCACGGCACCGGAGCCGCTCACGACGACCGGCGCCGGGTCGCCCTTCTTCCCGAGCGCGGCGCGCAGCTCCGCGAACGCGGCCGCGCTGGCGGGATGGATCGCCGCGGGCGTCCACGCCCGCGGCCGTTCGATCCGCAGGGTGGCGGCCCCGACGAGGATCGCGTCGGCGCAGGCGCGGAGCAGGCCCATCAGGAACCGGTCCGCGTCGCTGCCCCGGCTGATGTGCCGGGCGGTCGCGCGGCCCGCGGTCCCGTACGAGACCACGCCGTCCAGCGTGCTGACGAAGTTCGCGATCACGTAGGGCCGGTCGCCGCCACGGGGAAGGCGCAGCTCGCCGTACCGCTCGCGCAGGAGCACGGGCAGCGGCAGCGGATCCCCTCGCTCCCGCGACAGGAGGGTCTCGAAGCGCGCCCCATCGTTCTCGATGCCCATTTGGTATCACTGCGCGGGGTGGACGCGGCGGTGATCGGCGGTGGCGCGAACGGACTCGCGGCGGCGATCGCGCTCGCGCGCGCCGGCAGATCGGTCGTCGTCCACGAGGCCCAGGAGACCCTCGGTGGCGGGGCACGGACGGCCGAGCTCACGCTGCCGGGGTTCCACCACGACGTCTGCTCCGCCATCCACCCGCTCGGGACCGCCTCGCCCGCGTGGGCGGACCTGCCGCTCGCGGCGCACGGCCTGGAATGGATCCATCCCGAAGTCCCGCTCGCACACCCGCTCGACGACGGCACGGCGGTGCTGCTGCACCGCTCGATCGACGAGGCCGCCAACGAGGTCGATCCGGCCGATCGCCCCTCCTATCGCGGACTGATGCAGCCGTTCGTGGAGCGCTGGGCGGACCTGGCCGACGGCGTGCTGCGCCCGCTGATCCGCATCCCTCGTCACCCGCTGCTCATGGCGCGCTTCGGCGTTCTCGGCGTCCAGCCGGCCCGCTTCCTCGCGCGGCGGACGTTCGAACGGAGGCGAGCGCGCGCGCTCTTCGCGGGCCTCGCCGCACACTCGCTCCTGTCGCTCGACGCGCCGCTCTCGGCCTCGTTCGGCCTCGTCCTGGGCGTGGCCGCGCACGCGGTCGGCTGGCCGATGCCGCGGGGCGGCTCGCAGTCGATCACCGACGCGCTCGCCGCGCACCTGCGGTCGCTCGGCGGCACGATCGTGCCCGGCCATCCGGTGCGGACGCTCGCGGACGCGGGCGAGGCGCGGGCGTTCCTGTTCGACACGAGCCCGCGGGCACTGGCGCGCATCGCGGGCACGCGGCTGCCGGACCCCTTCCGGCGCTCGCTCGAGTCGTATCCAGCGGGTCCCGGCGTGTTCAAGATCGACTACGCGCTCGCGGGGCCGATGCCGTGGCGCGCCAGGGAGTGCCTGCGCGCGGGCACGGTGCACGTGGGCGGGACCCTCGACGACATCGCGCGGAGCGAGGCGGCCGTCGCCGCGGGACGCCATCCCGAGCGGCCGTTCGTGCTCGTGACACAGCAGAGCCTGTTCGACCCGACGCGTGCGCCCGCCGGGAAGCACACGCTCTGGGCGTACTGCCACGTACCGACCGGATCGGCGGCCGATATGACGGGGGCGATCGAGGCGCAGCTCGAGCGCTTCGCGCCGGGGTTCCGCGACCTCGTGCTGGCCCGGGCGACGCGCGGTCCCGCCGCGATCGAGGCGCACAACGAGAACTTCGTCGGCGGGGACATCAGCGGCGGACCGAACGGCCTGCCGTGGCTGTTCACGCGCCCGTCCGTCCGCAGCCTGCGCGACCCCTACGCGACCCCCGATCCCGCGCTCACGCTGTGCTCCGCCGCGACGCCCCCGGGCGGCGGGATCCACGGGATGTGCGGCCTCCACGCCGCCCGCAGCGCGCTGCGGCGCAGCTTCAGCTAGCGAGCTCCCACAGCACCGCGAGGACGAGCTGCGTGGCCTTGCGCCACAGCCTGCGGTTGTTCAGGGATTCGGGCGTGTCGTTCACCGTGTGGAAGGTCGTGTTCCCGGGATACGTCGCGTCGCGCTCGGGCGGGTAGCGCTCGGTGACCGCGACCGCGGGCACGCCTGCGAGCCCCCACGGTGCGATGTCCATGATCGTGACGTTCGGATCCGTCGCGAGCGCCGGCAGGAGCGGCGCCACACCGACGCCGTAGCGGTCGTTCGCGACGATCACACGGTCGCGCAACGCGGCCGAGGCCTGCGTGTACCAGATCAGATCGAGCCGATCGGCGAGCGCGTTGCTGCCGACGAAGTCGATGTTGAGCACGTTGGCGAAGGGGATCGGCCGCGGCTGGATCGCGAGATACGCGGCGCTCCCCTTGAAGAACAGCTCCTCGCCGTCCATCAGGCCGATCACGACGCGCTGCTTGAGGCGCGAGCGCTCCTCCGACAGGATGCGCGCGAGCTCGAGCAGCGAGGACGTGCCCGTGCCGTTGTCGTTCGCGCCCGGTGCGGGATCGACCGCCGGCCGCCATCCGGGCGTTGCTTTCGCGATGGAGTCGTAGTGCGCCAGTACGAGCACCCAGCCGGAGGCCGGCGCGCCGCTGGGCGGATCGATCGTGGCCAGGACGTTCGTCATCGGGATCCCCTGGAACGCGAAGCGCTGGAGATCGACCCGCACGCCGGGCAGCCGCGCCAGCTCCGCCTCGAGGTATGCGATCGCCTTCGCGTGCCCCGGATGCCGCGGATCGCGCGACTCGAAAGCGGCGAGGGCCTGGACGTGCGCGTACAGGCGGTCGGGGGAGACGGCTTCGAGCAGCTGCGCGATCGAGCGCGGTGGGTCCGCCCGCGCCGGTGCGGGCGACGGCGTGGGCACGGGCCCCGGTGAGGCGGCGGGCGACGGTGAGGGCAGCGTCGCGGGCGGCGGCGGGGCGGCGCACGCGACGATTGCCAGCGCGACCGCGGCCACGCGCAGAGCGTTCATGCCTGAGCCACGGTAGGCGGGCGCAGCCGGTCAGCCGGCTCCGGAGTGGATCGTCGTGCCCACAGTGGGATCGCCCCGGCCTCAGCCCGAGCCGGGCCGCCGATCCTGCGGACCCGCGCCCTTGTGCGCGAGCAGGGAGCGCTCGATCGCGGGGATGCTGCCCATGCGGCCGCTCCGGTAGTCCTCGAACGCCTGCAGGATCTCCTCGCGCGTGTTCATCACGAACGGCCCGTACTGCACCACCGGCTCGCGGATCGGCAAGCCGCCGAGCAGGAGCACCTCGAAGGTCGGCGTGCGCGAGTCCTGCGCGGCCCCGCCGGCGACGCGAAGCGCATCGCCCGGCCCGAACACGGCCAGCTGGCCCGACTCGAGCGGCACCCCGTCGACCCCGACCGAGCCGAAGCCGCCGAGCGCGTACAGGAGCGCGTTGAACTCCTTGGGCCACGGCACGTCGAGCCGCGCGCCGGCCGCGAGCGACACGTGCGCGTACGCGATCGGGGTCTGCGTGACCCCGGGCCCCCGGTGGCCCGCGATCTCGCCCGCGATGACGCGGATGAGCGCACCGCCGTCCGTGGACCGGAGCAGCGTGACCGAGTCCGCCTCGATGTTCTGGTACGCCGCGCGCGCCCACTTCTTGGCCCTGGGCAGGTTCACCCACAGCTGGATGCCGTGGAACAGGCCGCCATTCCGTACGAGGTGCTCGGGCGGCAGCTCGGAGTGGACGATGCCGGCGCCCGCGGTCATCCACTGCGTCGCGCCATCCCGGATGATCCCGCCGCCGCCCGTGGAGTCGCGGTGCTCGAACTCGCCGTCGATCATGTAGGTCACCGTCTCGAAGCCGCGGTGCGGATGGCTTGGCGCGCCCTTCGCCTCACCCGGCGCGTACTGCACCTCGCCCATCTGGTCGAGCAGGATGAACGGATCGACGAGGTCGCGGGCGATGCCCGGGAACGGGCGGCGCACCGGGAAGCCCTCACCCTCGAACGTCCTCGTCGAGTCCACGCGGTACAGCGGCGCGCGCTGGACCGCGGCGGGGTCGGTGACGTCGACGGCCGGGAGGCTGAGCGGGTTGTCGGCGGTGATGGCGGGCATGTCGGTTGCGATAACGCGGGCGGTTAGCCCGGGATTCCCGGCGCGATGCGCACCCCGTCACATCCCGCGAATCGCGCGGCCATCACGTCGCGCGCTTCGGGAGAGCTGTCCACCATGAGGAACCGCCGCCCCAGCTCGTACGCCGCGGCGCCGGCGGTGCCGCTGCCGGCGAAGAAATCGGCGACGACGCCGTCGGGCGGGCACGAGGCCTGCACGATCCGCCGCAGGATGCCGAGCGGCTTTTGCGTGGGATAGCCGGTGCGCTCCGGGCCGCTCGTCGGCACGATCGTGTGCCACCACGTGTCGGTGGGCAGCTTGCCCCGCGCCGCCTTCTCCGGCCCGACGAGACCCGGCGACATGTACGGGATGCGGTCGACCGCGTCCGCGTCGAACCAGTAGCGCTGCGGGTCCTTGGCGTAGAACAGGATCGTGTCGTGCTTGGCAGGCCAACGCGTGGTGGTCCGCGCGCCGTAGTCGTATGCCCACACGATCTCGTTGACGAACGCGGCGCGCCCGAAAATCGCGTCGAGCAGGACCTTGCAGTAGTGCGACTCGCGGTAGTCGATGTGGAGGTACAGGCTTCCGGTCGTCTTCAGGACGCGCCGCATCTCGATGAGGCGCGGCTCGAGGAAGTCGAGATAGTCGTCGTGCACGTCGACGTAGCTGCGCGAGCCGAGCGGGATCGTCCGGTAGCGCTCGCCCTGGAAGCCGGTGCGGTCGCCGTCGGCGTCGCGCACGGTCCGGAGGCGCCGAAGGGTCTGCCGCTTGCCCGTGTTGAACGGAGGGTCGACGTAGATCAGGTCGATCGACTCGGCCGGCAAGCCGGCGAGGACCGGCAGGTTGTCGGCGCAGATCACGCGTCCGCGCGCGCCGGCCAGGATGTCCACCCACGGATTGTCGCGGCCGCGCGCGCTGAAAAGGCTGGGGGATCCGCGGAGCCCGCCGTGGCTACCGCGCAACCCCGGCTTGCCGGAGACTGGGCGCGTGACGCACGCGCGGCGAGTGGCCTGCACCCTGCTGGTCGGCCTGCTCGTCGCGTGCTCCGCGCATGGGCAGGTGGCTCCGACGGCGCGGACCACCGCGCCGCCCGACGCTCCGGCATCGGCCGCCGCCAGGCCCCCCACCGCCGCTCCGACGACGACGCGGCCGCCCGCGGCAACGGCTCCGCCCCCCGCTGCGCCGAGCAATCCGGGCGGCACTGCGATCGTCGCCGAGCCCGCCACGGTGTCGGTGAGCCGAGGCGCCGTGACCATCGTCTTCGCGGGCTTCCCGACCGGGACGACGGTTCATTGCTCGTACTACGCGCAGCCGGACGGCAGCCAGAGCCCGTGCGGGACACTCGCTGTGCCGGTCGCGGGCGCAACCACCTTCACGCTGACGAGCGACCCGTTCCGGTACGAGCTGCGCCTCGGGTCGCAGGCGGGTCGCCCGGTGTTCCTGGGGCGCGCCGCGCTGACATTCCTCGTCGACACCACGCCGCGCCTGGTGTCGTTCACCCTCGCGCAATGAGACGTTGCCGCTTCATGGGCCTCTGTCGCTTCGCTTCCGATCCGTAGCCCGTACCGGATTCGAACCGGTGATCTCAGCCTTGAGAGGGCTGCGTCCTTGGCCTCTAGACGAACGGGCCGTACTCGCAGAATGGTAAGGTGGCCGAGCTTTGACCGCAGCCCTCGTCGCACCCGGGGTGCGGCTCATCGAGATCCCCCTCAACATGGCGCTGCGCAGCGTCAATGCCTATCTCGTCGAGGGTGACCGCGGGTGGAGCCTGGTGGACTCCGGCATTCACACGGACGAAGCCGTGAAGGCGCTGAGCGACGGCCTCGCCACCGCGGGCATCAGCGCGAAGGACGTCCAGCGGACCTTCATCACCCACTACCACCCGGATCACATCGGCCTCGCGGGCATGATGGGCGACGCGGGTAGCGAGGTGGTGATGCACCGCCCCGAAGCGAGATACGCGCGGCGGGTCTGGTCGGGCGACCGGACGCTGCGCGAGCAGTTCGTCGCGTACCTCGACACGCACGGCCTGCCCGCCGACATTCGGAGCGGGGCGGAGCAAGCGTGGATCCTGGGGATGAAGACGGTGCTGCCCCTTCCCCCCATCACCGAGGTCGAGGACGGCGGCCCGGTCACGTTCGGCGGCCGCGCCACGCGCGCGGTCTGGACGCCGGGCCATACCGACCACCACGCCGTGCTCGTCGAGGACGGCGAGCGGCTGCTCTTCTCGGGGGACCACGTTCTTCCGCGCATCACGAGCAACGTCGGGCTCTACCCCCACGGGCACGACAATCCGCTCGGCGAATACCTCGACTCGGTCGGGCGCCTGGCCGCGCTCCCGATCGGGCGAGTGCTGCCCGCGCACGGCCAGCCGTTCGACGATCTGCGCGGTCGCGTGGAGCAGATCCTCGAGCACCACGCGGCGCGGCTCGAGGAGTGCTTGACCTCGCTCGAGAAGGGCCCGCGCACGGCGTACGAGGTGCGGCTGCGCCTGTTCGGGACGCTGCGCGGCGGGCACGAAGAGCGCTTCGCGCTCGTGGAGATCCTCGCCCACTTGCGGCTCCTCGAGCGGCGCGGCCGCGTGCGGGCACTCCCCGGTTCGACCGTGCGCTGGGAGCGTATCTAGCGCGAGCCCGCGGCGATGGGCCCTCTTATAGGCTCGGAGCGCATGAAGATCGTCATCGGGCTCGTCGCCGCAGTCGTGCTGATCGGCGCGCTCGCA
>VGPA01000068.1 GCA_016875665.1 Chloroflexota bacterium
CGAGGGCCGCGACCTCCTCCCCCACGTAGCGGACCACCCGCTCCGCGAGCGGCGCGCGGTCGGAGGTGGCGCCCCCGGAATGGATGTAGCGCGCACCGGGGGGGAAGTCGACATGCGTGATCACGGCGCGCACGCCCGGCGCGCGCTCGGCCGCCGCCGTGTCGATCGCGAGGATCTCCGCGTGCGGATGCGGGGAGCGCACGATGCGTCCGGTGAGCACCCCCTCCACGGGGAGGTCGCCGGCGTAGCGCTCGGTCCCGCCCGTCCGCGCCTCCCACCCGAGCATGCGGACACGAGCGCCCACGGTCGTGGTCGGATCCAGGCTCACCGCCGCAGGCCCGCCACGACCGCGTCGACGATCTGCGTGTACCCGGTGCAGCGGCAGACGTTGCCCGCCATCGCCAGCCGGACCATGGTCTCGTCCGGCGCCGCGTGCGCGCGCCGGAGCGCGACCGCGCGCACGATCTGCCCGGGCGTGCAGAAGCCGCACTGGAAGCCGCCTTTGTCGGCGAACGCCTCGCGCAGCGGCAGCGCCTCCGCGGCGAGCCCCTCGATCGTCTCGACGTGCCCGGTCACGGCCGCCGCCAGAGTGACGCACGCCATGACCGGCTCGCCGTCGATCAGGACCGTGCAGGCGCCGCACTCGCCGCGGCCGCAGGCCTCCTTCGCGCCCGCGAGGCCCAGGCGGTCGCGCAGCACGCGCAGGAGCGTATCTCCGGGCTCGGCCGCGACGGACTCGGTCCTGCCGTTGACCCGGAGAGCCGCGCTCACCGGCCTAGAGGTCGTGCCAGTCGTCTTCCGCGGCGCGCCAGATGTCGATGTTCCGAGGGTCGATCGCCATCCGGCGCGGGGTCATCGTTGCGTGCTCCTCCGGCGTGAGCCGGCGGTGGCCGTCGCAGAGTTCGATGCGCGGACCGTGCTGGGGGTCCAGCAGGTAGAACGCGATCGACTTGGAGGCGGAGTGGTTCGACATGTCGATCGAGATCTGGACCTTGCGGTAGATGGCCTGGGCCCGCGCGCGCATCAGGTGGTCGAAGCTCTTGACCATGAAGCAGATGTGCGCGACCTCGAACGTCTTCGCGCGCTTGATCGCGAACGAGTGGTGCAACCGGTCCTCGCTCCGGATGAACGCGCTCACGTTCGCGATGTAGTCCGAGGCCTTGAATCCGAGCACGCCGAGGTAGAACGCGACGACCTCGTCGTACTTCTCGGTGGCGATGAACGGGTGCACCACGAACAGCGGGTTCTCCTCCCGGTGCGGCGGCTGGTCGAACACCTGGTAATCGATGAAGAACTCGAGCGTCATGCCCGTCGGGTCGACCGTGCTGAACGAGCCGTCCGGCGTGCAGAAATGCCGCTGCATCGCGTCGATCTCGCCGATGGGCTTCCCTGCCTTGCGGACGCGCTCCTTGATTTCGGCGAGCACCTCGGGCGACTCGACGCTGAACCCGAACGCTTTCACGACCGCGCCGGGGAGAGAGCGGTCCTCGACGAGGTCGAGGGCGTGGTGCTTGAGCCCGGCTCGCAGGTAGGTGTGTCCCTCCTTGGTGCTCGCCGTGTCGAGGCCGACGTTGATTTCGTACCACCGGCGGCTCGCGACCGCATCCGGCACGGCGATGCGCGCGTATTCGAACGAGAGCGGACCCTTCATTCCCCTACCTCCTAGACGATGAAGCTGAGCCGGCCGCCGGGCCGCAGCACCTCGAGCTCGAGGATCGCCTTGCGCCGGCGGAACTTGAGGGTATCCCCATGGACCGCGAGAGTGTGCTCGTAGCGGCCGACGAACGAGTCGACGTTCCCGTCGCGGATCTTGTAAATGAGGAACGCCGCATCGGCGCGCACGGTGTCGCCCCCATTCTGCGTCACCCGCACATTGGTCACGAGACGGCGGGTGCGCGAGTGCGGGTTCTCGGCGTGGGCGTGACGGCTCTTGAGGCGCTTCACGCGTGCCGCGATCAGCGCGTAGTCGTCGGCGACGTAGAACTGCGCCGATTCGGGATCGGCGTTCGGCCGGTCGGTGGTGGGCACCTCCGACGTGGCGCCCGGCTCGAAGAGGCCGAGCCACTCGTCGAGCTTCCACGCGTCGAGCAGCGCGGCCTCGGCGAAGAGGAAGTCCTCGACCTGCGCGCGGGAGACCGGGCTCACCGCGACACCGGCTCGACGATCGAGTTCCAGTGGCGCCAGAACGAGCGCAGCCCCGCCTCGTCGATCGAGCGCGCGGGCTCGCCCTTGGATTCGCGCTCCATGCCCCGCGAGATGTCGCTCCAGTCCACGTACGGGCGTGAGTCGCCGGCCGTGGCGAGCACGCCGCGCTGGATGCACTCGTAGGCTTCGACGTCATCGGGGGTGGCGAGGCCACCCGGCCCGATGAAGCTGCCCAGCACGCGGATGCGCAGCGCCCGCGCCGCGGGGTCCTCGCCCACCGGCGCGAGCTCCCACGCGCGGACCTCGGTGTAGCCCGCGGCGGTCGGCTCGAGCTGCCGCGCGGCGAGGCCCTCGATGTCGAACAGGATCAGGTTGGGGAACACGAACAGGATGCGGCTCGTGCCGCTGATGCGTTTCGCACGCGCATCGCCGACGCGGCCGGCGAGCGCCTTCACGTTGGCCTCGGTCCGGACGCGCTCCTCCGCGCCGAAGCGCGGCTCCCACTGCATGCCCACGCGGCCGCCGTGGCCCGAGAACAGCAGCACGCTGTGCCCGTTGCGGAACGCGATCGCCCGCCCACCCTCGTCCGAGGTGACGTAGCCGGTCGACTTCAGGTACTCGACGAACGTCACGTGCGTGGGCGAGAAGTGGTAGCCGTCCATCGCGTTCTCGACCGCGAGCTTCCAGTTGCCGCGGATGCCGTACAGGTGGGTGCCGGGGACCACCTCGAGGCCGCCCTGGGCGTGGTCCGCCATGAGGTCGATGTAGTCGGCCGCCTCCGCGAGATGGTCGGACAGGCTGCCGACGTGCGGGTCGAACGAGATGAACACGAAGCCGCGGTGGTTCTCCATTCTCGGCACCGAGCGCAGGCCGTTGTTCTCCACGAAGGAGCGCTCCGGCGGGTAGGCGGCCTCGTCCGGGATGCCCACGAGCTCACCGGTGTTGGCGAAGGTCCACGCGTGGTAGAAGCACTGGTAGACGCGGGCGCTGCCCTCGGTCTCGCGGCAGAGTATGGTGCCGCGGTGCGGGCAGGCGTTGAGGTAGACGCGCACGCGGCCGAGCGAGTCGCGGGTGAAGATGAGGGGCCGGCCTCCGAGGTTGCGCGCCTTGAAGTCGTTGGGTTTCGGCACCTCGGACTCATGGCCCAGGTACAGCCACGAGTGGTCCCAGATGCGCTGGCGCTCCCGCTGGAAGACCTCCTCCGAGCGGAACGCCTCGCGGTTGACCCGAAAGACCCGGTTGTCCCAGTCCTCGATCACGAAGCGCCCGGCCGATGAGGCCATCCCCGCCGCCGCCGGGCTCGTAAGCACGGACATCTGCGTCAACCTCCCCGGACCATTGCATAAGACGTCATCTCACTCAACGAAACGACGCACGCGCCGCATCGAGCATGGCGTACGCGCCGCGCAGCGTCAATCAGCGCGGGTGGCAGCCTCCTTGCGGCGGGCGCGCGGCCTGGCCCGCGCCTTACCGTGCTCGCGCTGGTCGTCGTCACCGCTCAGGCCGAACGCCCCGAGCTCGCTCGAGATGTCCGCGGCGACGTCCCGCAGACGCCGCGCCATGGGCGAGCGGGGATCGGAGGCGATCGTCGCCGCCGTGCCGATGAGCGCGAGCGAGGCGAGGATGCGCCCGGACCCGAACACCGGGGCGGCGATCGTGACCACGCCGAAGTCCGCGTTCGGGTGCACCGCGACGCCGCAATCGCGGACGTCCTGGAGCCTCCGCTTGAGGTCCGAGGTCCGCAGCTTGCCCCGGATCCCCGGGACCTGGCTCTCCGGCAGGTAGGCGGCGAACACGCGCCACTGCGCGGACGCGGTCGAGAGGCGCACGCCGGTCGCGATGCTCACCCGCACCGCGCGGTCGACGTTGTCCTCGGTGCGCACCACGACGGGCGCCTCGCCGTCCCACACGGAGAGGACCGCGGTCTCGTTCACCTGCTCCACGAGGTGGCGCATGAACAGGCCCGCGATGTTCACGATCGGCAGGCCCGCGCGCGCGGCGGCCCCGAGGCGGAGCACCTGCGGGCCGAGCGAGTAGCCGGTGCTCGGGTCATAGCGCAGGAGGTTCACGGCGCGGAGCGCCGCGGCGTAACGGTGCGCGGTCGCCTTGCTCATGCTGGCCATCTGCGTGACTTCGGCCAGGGTCAACCGCGGATTGGCCACCGTGAAGAGACCGAGGATCCGCGCGGCGCGGACGACGGACTGGATCCCCACGCGGCCTTGCTCCCGCACCGGCACGGCCATAGTGTGCGCGAAGTCCGGCGGACGGACAATGACGTCGACGGAGGGAAGCGTGCCGGGTCTGCGGGCGATGCTGCGCGGCGGCACCCGTGTCGTCGGCACCTTCGTCAAGCTGCCCGTCCTCGAGTCGATCGACCTCGTGGCCGAGGCCGGGTTCGACTTCGGCCTGGTGGACCTCGAGCACGCGCAGATGGATGAGGCCGACGCGCTCCGGCTGATCCGCCACGCCCGCGCACGCGGCCTCGCCACGCTGGTCCGCATCGCCGCGCTCGAAGGGGGCTCGGTGAACCGCCTGCTCGAGGCCGGCGCCTCGGGGATGCAGCTCTCGACCGTCCGCACCGCGGCGACCGCCCGCGGCCTGCGTGAAGCCTGCCACTACCCCCCGAAGGGCCGCCGGAGCGTCAGCCTCGCGCACCCGGTCGCCTCGTACGGGGCGGTGCCGCTCATTGAGTACCTCGCGCGCGCCGCCGCGGACGCCCCGCTCGCGATCGGCCAGATCGAGACGGCCGCGACCGAATCGCCGCTCGCGGAGATCGCGCGCGAGCTCGACGCCCTGTTCATCGGCACGGTGGACCTCACGGTGGACATGGGGCTGCCGGGCCAGGCGAGCGCACCCGCGGTCGCGGCGCGCATGGCGGACATCAAGGCCGCCGCCGATGCCGCGGGCGTGCCGGTCGGCGTGTTCGCGCCGAATCGCGCCGCGGCGACGGCGCTCGCGGCGGGGACCAAGATGCTCGTGCTCGGCTCCGACGTGCAGCTGCTGGGCGAGTCGCTGCGGGCGGCCGCGGCCGACCTGGGAGCGCTCCGCTCCCTCTAGTTCGCGGCCGGCTTCGGCGCCCGGGCGTTCAGACGGGCGGTTCGTGCTCGAAGCTGACGATGGCGCGCTCCGCGATCGCCGGCTTCCAGATCTCCGCCACGAACTGGTTGTGGGGCCCGCTGTCGAGGTAGGCCACCATCTCCGCCTCGCTGTCGAACTCGATCACGAACGCGTGCGTGAAGTGCGAGTCGCGCTTGCTGCGGTTCGGCCCGATGCGGAAGCGGCGCATCTGCTTCCACTTCGACGGGAACGTCTTGAGCGTCTCGACGATGGTCTGCCGCTCGGCCTCGGGGAGGTCGTCGCGGAAGCGCCACACGACGATGTGGGTCATCACGACGCGGTGAGCCCCCGCCACGGGACCGGGTCGACCCTCTTCCCGGCGATCAGCGCGAACGAGGGCTCGATGCGCTTGTGCGTCTTGAGCTTCGCGCCCATGCCGTCGGTCAGCGTGAAGTCGCCCTCGAGCACCTTGAGCACGCTGACGTGCGCCGGGCCGCCGACTCGCAGCGAGCCGTAGCCCTCCTTGTCCAGCCCGAGCACCTTCGACGAGGCCACGGTCGTGCGGTAGAGCACGTCGTCGAGGCTCGCGCCGAGCGCCATCAGCTTGGACATCGACGTCACGAGGTCGAGCACGGGACCCTTCCAGTTGCGCAGGCTCGTGTCCGAGGAGATCACGTCCGGCAGGAACCCCTGCTGGATGGCGGGGCCCGCCGTGGAGAAGGCGAGGTTGGTCTTGCCGTGGGCCGAGTCGAACAGCACGCCGCGCTTCCGCGCCGCGTGCACCTCGGGCAGGACCGCCTTCGTGTGCTCATCGAGGATGCCGTGCTCCTTGCCGGTGTAGCAGTGGCTCACCACGTCCCCCGGGCGCAGGTGCTCGAGGATCTTGGGCAGCGGCGCGCTCGTCTCGCCGATGTGCACCATGAGCGGCAAGCCCCCGTCCTCGGCGAGCTTCACCGCCTTGGGCAGGAGCTCCAGGCAGCGCGTGCCGATGACCTCGGTCGAGAGGCGGCACTTGAAGCCGCGGACGACCTGTGGGTTCGCCTTCGCCGTCGCGATGGCGTCCTCGGGCTGGAGCATGTCGGGATTCATCAGCTCGCCGAAGCGCATGTCGATCAGGCCGAGCGCGCTCACGCTGAGCCACGACAGCACCCTGAGCCCGGACGGCTCGACCACGAGCTTCTTGAACGCGGGGAAGGTCGACGACCCAACGCTGCCCGCATCGGCGGCGGCGACGACGCCGCGGCGCATGTGCGCCTCCTCGACGGGAGCGCCGACGGTGGAGACGTACTGGAAGATGTGGGTGTGAGCCTCGACGAGGCCCGGCACGACCATCGCGCCGGAGCAGTCGACCACTTCGGCACCGGCACGGTCGAGCCCCGTGCCGATCGCCGTGATCGTGTCGCCGTCGACCTGCACCTCGGCGGCTTCCTTCCGGCCCGAAGCGGGATCGATGACGGTCCCCCCGGTGAGCAGCATGGTCATGCGGCGACTCCCTCCCTCGCGTGCGCGACGACGCGGTTCTCGAGCGGGAGCACCCCCGCCACGACGATGCGAACGACGTCTCCCGCTTTCAGGAAGATGCCGCGATCCTCCCCCGTTCCCGCCGGCGTGCCGGTGAGCACGACGTCGCCGGGCTCGAGGACCGCGTACCGCGTGATCCGCGCGAGCAGCTCGGGAACGGTGAAGATGAGCCCGCGGGCGTCGTCGCGCTGGCGCTCCTCGCCGTTCACGTGCGTCGTGACGGTGAGCGATGCGGCATCCGGCTCGCCGTCGAGCGCGCGGAGCGACGCACCGAGCGCGCCGAACCCGGGGTAGCTCTTGGCGAGTGACGGGTTCCCGGTCGCCTTCATCACGTCGCGCGCCGTGGTGTCGTTCGCGCCGGTGATCGCCGCGACGTGCGCCCACGCGTCGCAGGGCTGCACGCGCGCCGCGCGCCGGCCGATCACGAGCGCGATCTCGCCCTCGTAGTCCATTTTTTCGACGTCGGGCGGCAGCGGCATCTCCTGGCCGGGATCGGCGAGGGCCGAGGGCGCCTTGAGGAAGAGGATCGGATCGCTGGGCACCGGGCGGCCCGTCGCCTCGGCCTTGGAGCGGTAGTTGAGGCCGATCCCCCAGACGGCGCGCGGGCGAAGCGGCGCGAGGAGCCGCAGCCCCGCGAGCGCGAGTGAGTCG
>VGPA01000069.1 GCA_016875665.1 Chloroflexota bacterium
GCCGACGCCTCGACCCGCTTCGGCGCGCCGCTCGCGCCGCTCCTCGTCCAGCAAGCCGACGCGCTGCGCGAGCGCGAGCGCAGCCGCGCCGAAACCCAGGCGCGCCGGCTGCCCCTGCTGCTGCTGTTCCCGCTCACGTTCTGCGTGCTCCCGGCACTGCTGGTGGTGTTCCTCGGGCCACCGCTGCTGTCGCTCCTCGACGCGTGATGCGAGAATCTCCGTCGTGATCACCGCCGACCGCGCCCGGGAGCTCGACGGCAAGCGCGTGCGCCTCGAGCTCATCCCCGCCTCGGGCGAGCGCGAGGTGATCGGCACCTGCCTCGGCCACGTCGAGGCCGCCG
Organism: Chloroflexota bacterium; assembly: GCA_016875665.1. Classification (GTDB taxonomy): domain Bacteria; phylum Chloroflexota; class Limnocylindria; order P2-11E; family P2-11E; genus SHYN01. Next base: position 342 of record VGPA01000069.1, read on the forward strand.
ACGGCGTCGTGCTGATCGTGCGGCGGGAGGATCAGCCAGCCCGCCGCTCCTCGTACCACTACCAGCACGTCACGGCGGCGCACGACCTCTAGCGCGTGCCGGTCGGGCTCGTCCAAGACGCGATCCTGATCGCGTTCGTCGCCGTCACGGTCTTCACCGACTGGCGCTGGCGCCGGATCCCGAACGCGATCACCTTCCCGGTCATCGTCGGGGGGCTCGCGCTCGGTACGCTCGAGTCGTTCCCGGGTGTGGTCGCCGAGCGGGGCTTCGTGGACAAGGTGGCCGGGCTCGTCGTGGCGTTCCTGGTGGTGTGGCCGCTCAACCGCATCGGCGGGATCAAAGGGGGGGACGCGAAGTTTCTGATGGCGATCGGCGCGCTCAGGGGCGTGCCGTTCTTCTTCGCCTCCTTCTTCTACGGCGCGCTCGCCGGCGGGGTCCTCGCGCTGGTGCTGATGGCGCTCCGGCGGCTCGACCCGCCTGATACGCCGCAGACAGGGCGCGTGGCGTCGGTCATGAAGAGCCAGATCCCATACGGGCTCGCGCTCGGGGCGGGCGCGCTCTTCGCCCTCTGGCGCGGCACCCTCGGCGCCTAAACTCCGACGATGGCTGATGCGGACGCGATCCGGGTCCTGATCGTCGACGACATCGCCGAGACGCGCGAGAACCTCGCCAAGCTCCTCGGCTTCGAGAAGGACATGGTCATCGCCGGGATGGCCGCGAACGGTCAGCAGGCGGTCGAGCTCGCCAAGAAGGAGCGGCCCGACGTCATCCTCATGGACATCAACATGCCGGGGATGGACGGCATCACCGCGACGGAGATCATCGCCCAAACCGTCCCCGAGTCGCCGATCATCATGATGAGCGTCCAGGGCGAGCAGGACTATCTGCGGCGCTCGATGCTCGCCGGCGCGCGCGAGTTCCTCGTGAAGCCCTTTTCCGCCGACGAGCTGGTGAACGCACTCCGCCACGTGCACCAGCTCGAGAAGGTGAAGCGCGCGCTATCAGCAGAGCGCGCCCGCGCAGCCCGTCGCGCCCGCGGCGCCGAGCGGCGACCCCCACCGCGCCCAGATCATCGCCTTCTTCTCGCCGAAGGGCGGCGTCGGGCGCACGACCATCGCGACGAACCTCGCGGTCGCGCTCCACCAGACGACCGGGAAGCCCGTCGCGCTCGTGGACGCGAGCCTGCCGTTCGGCGACATCGCGGTGATCCTCAACATGAGCCCGAAAGCGCGCACCATCGCCGACCTGATCGGCTCGTTCGAGCAGGCCGACGCCGACGTCGTCGACTCCGTGCTCGTGACTCACTCGACCGGAATCAGGGTGCTGCTCGCGCCGCCCACCCCGGAGTCCACGGAGCTGATCACCGGCGCGCACATGAAGCACGTCCTCGAGCTGCTCCGCGAGCGCTACGCGTACGTGATCGTCGACACCTGGCCGTCGTTCCAGGAGCAGGTGCTCTCCGTGCTCGACACGGCCGACACGATCCTCACGCTGATGACGCTCGAGATCACCGCGATGAAGAACGTGCGCGTGTTCCTCGAGATCGCGGACAAGCTCGGGTACGACCAGCAGAAGCTCCAGCTCGTCGCCAACCGCAACGACTCGTCGGGCGGCATCAAGACGAGCGACATCGAGGCGAGCCTCGGCCGCAAGATCCCGCACGCGATCGTCTCGGACGGCCGCACGCTCGTGCTCGCCGTGAACCGCGGCGTGCCGTTCGTCATCAGCCACAAGGACACCCCGGTGTCGAAGGACATCTTCACCATGGCCGCGAAGCTCTCGGGCCCGGCGCCCGACGCCGCCTCACAGAAGGCCGCCGCCAAGGGCGGCGGTCTGCGCCTGCCGTTCGGAGCGCGCTAGAGCGGCGGCTCCGCTGCGTGGACCCGCGTTCCGTCTTCGTGCGGGGCGTGACAGAGCAGCCGCGTGTGCGCGGGCGCTTGACCAAGCCCGCGCGCGACCTCGTGCAGCAGCCCGATCGTCTTGCGGTCCAGCAGTGGGCTCATCCGCTCGGCCGGCCCCGAGATCGCGAGCGCCAGGGTGAAGCTTCCGGCAGGGGTTCGCACGGGCACCGCGATACATGTCAGCCCCGGGATGTGCTTACCCTTGTCGAGTGCGTGCCCGGCGCCGCGTACGGCCTCGACCTCGCGGGCGAGCGCCGCTTCCTCGCTCACGTCGAGCGACCCCGCCGCACGCTGTCTCGCAATGAAGTGAGCGAGTTCACCGGGCGAGAGCGCCGAAAGGAGCACGAGGCCGGATGCCGTGATGTGAGCGGGTACGCGCGCCCCCACGCTGTACGCGCGGCGGAACGGGCCGCTCCCCTCGACTTGCTCGAGGATGAGCACCTGATCGTTTACAAGGGTCGCGAGGCCGACCGTCTCGTCCAGGCGGACGCTGAGATCGCGCATCGTCCGGAAGACGGCGTCCTCGGGCCACATCTGGCGTTGGATCACGTTGCCCAGGCGCAGCACCTCGTGCCCAAGCCGGTACGTCCCGTTTCCGCTCGACTCGATCAGGCCACCTTCGGCCAGGCTCTGGAGCAGCCGGTGCGTCGTGCTCTTGGGAAGTCCGGACTCACGACTCAGATCCGTGAGGGTGCGCTCAGGTGCAAGTGGCGTGAAGTGTCTGAGCAGGTTGACGGCGCGTCCGATCGCCTGAACCGTGTAGCTGGAGCCTGCGACTCCCGTTCTCATCGCGCCAGCAGCGTAGCCCTCGTCAAGTCGGGAGCTCGAACTCCGTGGCCTGCGAGGCGGCGTCGTATACGCCGGTGGTGGCCAATGCGCGATCAAAGCGCTCCAGATCCGGCGTCTCCGCCCGGTCGAGATCCGCGATGAGCAGGTGGGTGAAGCCGTGGAAGCGTTGGCTGAACGCGAGGTTCGGACCCACGGCCAGCGCCCGAGCCGGGCCGCCTGCCAGCTGCCCGAGACCGGCGAGCACCTGCTGACGCCGCCCTGCGCCGCACGCTTCGGCGAACGTCCAAACGAGCGCCCGGTAGGCGGCGCCCGGCCGGTAGTCGGAGCCGTGGCGTCCCTGGTCGTCGACATCCATCACGAGCAGCCGCTCGGTCGCCTCGACGAACGGGGCGCGTGACGCGTGGACGGGACTCTCTTGGAATCGGCGGAAGGTGGTCGCGTCGTCGAACATCGCGATGTAGACGTCGGTGAATCCGCCAGGCGATGCCCGCCTGTTCGTTCCCAGAACAAATGAGCGGGCTTCGGGTATCCGGCGGCCGAGGAAGAGTCCCACATTGAAGGAGGTGCGGCCCCTTTCGGAAACCGTCGGCTTGAAGGTCCATCCGACGATGTGCCCGATCACGTCCGGGAGTATCCCCTCCCGTGCCGCTTGGATGGAACCGTCTGTTCCGCATCGTGAGATGGTGGGTTGCCAGAGTCGAGGCGCATCGCGCACAGTCACTCAGCCGGCGCCGGAAAGGCGGTGGCCATCAGGAGGTGGGACGTGGGCATTCAGGGACGGATGAGCCGGCGCACGCTGCTTGCGGGCATCGGAGCCACGGGCCTCATGGCGGTGGCGTGCTCCACGGGAAGCCAGACGCAGACCGGCGGCACGAGCGGCGAGCCGGCCGCAACGGCGGCCCCCGGAACCGTGCGCGCGCCCGAAGCGAACGCCAAGCGCGGCGGCACCCTGCGCATCACCGGCCCCGGCACGGTCGTGAACTTCGACATCTACCAGGGCGGCGCCTCGCCCGTCCTCATGCACATGTACAGCACGCTCGTACGGAAGAACCCGACCGACGGGCTGCGCACCGTCATTCCCGACCTTGCCTCAAGCTGGGAGATCTCGACCGACGGGCGCACCTACACGTTCCGTCTCCGCGACAACGTGAGGTTCCACGACGGCACGCCCTTCACCTCCGCGGACGTGGTCGCGACGTTCACGCGCATACTCACGCCTCCCGCAGGCGTCACGATCCTGCAATCCGGTGTGTTCCAGATCGTCGAGCGCGTGGAGGCGACGGATCCCCGAACCGTGACCATTCGGCTGAAGGCTCCGGCCCCGTACTTCCTCGAGATGCTCACCGGCGGCACGAACGCATCTCAGGCGTTCCCGATCTATTCGAAGAAGGCGCTGGACGAGAACCAGAACGACCTCCGCAGGGTGGTCGCCCCGGGCACCGGCGCCTTCAAGCTGAAGGAGCACCGGGTGGGCGAATACTGGGTGTTCGAGCGCAATACGGACTTCTGGGACAAGGCGCTCCCGTACGTCGACGCGGTCCAGCTGATCCACGTGGCCACCCTGCCCGAGCGCGGCACCGCGGTGCTCACCGATCGTGCGGACATGACGTTCAACACGGCGGTCGACGTCTGGAAGGAAGCGCAGGGGCGCGGCGGGGCTTTCACGGCGGTCAAGATCCCGAGCTTGAGCGCGCACACCGCGCACATCAACAACGAGCGGCGCCCGTTCACCGACGTGCGCGTGCGGCGCGCGATCTTCCTCGCCATAAACCGCCAGTCGCTCGTGGGCGTCATCGGGCAAACCGAGAACGCGAGCATCGGCCGCTGGATGCCGCCGTCCGCACCCATGTCGACCACGCCGGATGAGATCTCCAGGCTACCCGGCTATCGCAGCGAGAAGGCGGCCGATCTGGCGGAGGCGCGGCGCCTTCTGAGCGACGCCGGGTTCCCCAACGGCGCAGGCCTCCAGCCCATCGAGCTCCTGACCTCGGCGGTCAGCAGCACGCTCACCGCGGCCCTCCAGGAGGAGCTGCGGCAGGCGCTCAACATCCAGACACGAATCCGCACGATCGAGCGCGCGCTCCTCACGCCGGAGTACCGGAGCGGGTCGTTCGACATCCTCGTGGAGACGCAGTTCCAGTCCACGCAGGTGGACCCGACCCCGCTCTGGAACAACTTCCTCCGCTCGAAGGCCCCCGCCAACTGGTCGCGCTACTCGAGCGCCGAGTTCGACCGGGTGCTCGACCAGATCATGGCGGAGCCCGACGAGGCGAAGCGCAAGGCGCTCTTCGCGCAGGGCGCGCAGATCCTCGACCGTGATGCTCCGTTCCTCACGCTCGGGTTCACCGAGGTCGGCACGCTGCTGCGCAGCTCCGTGAAGGGCCTTTCCATGGACAAGCGGATCCACAACATGTGGGCGCCGGTCGATACGGCATGGCTCGACAAGTGAGCCCCGCGGTTCGCTCGCGAATGCACCCGAAGCCGTAGCGTTCGGCCATGCAGGCCTACGTCCTGCGTCGTCTCCTGCTGAGTATCCCCACGCTCCTCGGGATCACGCTGCTGATCTTCTTCGCGATGCGGGTCATTCCGGGGGACCCGCTCGCGATGATCCAGGGAGAGGGTGCCAATCAGATCCTGACCCCGGAGCAGGTGGAGGACGCACGCCGGAGCCTGGGGCTCAACCGCCCGCTGCATGAGCAGTATCTCTCCTGGATGAGTGATGTGCTGCGCGGTGATCTGGGCCGCTCCTTCTGGCTGAACGAGCCGATCCGCGACGTCATCGTGCGCCGCGGCATCATCTCCGGCCAGGTGGCGGTCATGGCGCTCCTTCTCTCGCTTCTGATCGGCGTGCCGACGGGGCTCATCAGCGCGCTCCGGAGGAACACAGGTGTCGATTACATGACTCGGCTGCTCGTGATCTTCTTCACGGCGATCCCGCCCTTCTGGTTCGCGCTGCTGATCGTGCTCGTCCAGGTCCTCGTCTTCAGCTGGCGGCCGCCGATCATCGTCACCTACCTCTGGGACGATCCCATCGCGAGCTTGCAGATGACCGCGGGACCGGCCTTCGTGCTTGGCCTCGCCATCGCGGCGGTCACGGCGCGAATGACGCGCTCCACGACGCTCGAGGTTGCGAGCGAGGACTATGTCCGAACCGCCCGTGCCAAGGGGGTGAGCGGCGGCGCCGTGGTCTGGCGGCATGTGCTGCGAAACGCGCTCCTCCCAGTCGTGACGTTCTCGAGCTTGTCATTCGGGGCGCTGCTGGGCGGTTCCGTCGCAGTGGAGCAGGCCTTCGGCGTTCCGGGGCTCGGTGTCGCACTGGTCTTCGCGCTCAGCCAGCGCGACTGGATGATGATTCAGAACCTCGTGCTCGTGTATGGATGCGTCTTCGTCTTGGTCAATCTGATCACGGATCTCCTCTACGGCTGGCTCGATCCGCGGATCCGCTTCGCATGAACCTGCTGTCGGGTGTCGTGCGATTCGGGCGCGTGGCTCCACTTGGCGCCGCCGCGGGCCTGTTTCTCCTGGCGCTGGCGCTCGTCGCGATCTTCGCCGCCCAGATCGCGCCCTACGATCCGCTCGCCGCGACGCTGACCGCGACGCGGCAGCCGCCAAGCCTTGCGCATCCGATGGGCACCGACGATCTCGGGCGCGATGTGCTGAGCCGCGCCATTCACGGAGCTCGCATCTCGCTCTTCGTCGGCATCGTCGCCGTACTCGTGGGTGATCTCATCGGCCTGATCTGGGGAATCGGCAGCGGCTACGCCGGCGGCAGGATCGACCTCGTCGGCCAGCGTGCCCTCGACACGCTCCTCGCGTTCCCGAGTCTCATCCTCGCCATGCTCCTCTTGGCGAGCGTTGGCGCCGGGCTCGGGACCGTGCTGGTGGCGATCGCGATCACGATGATTCCGCGCTCCGGCCGCATCATCCGTTCGCAGGTCCTGGTCACGAAGGCATACCCCTTCATCGAGGCCGCTCGGAGCATCGGTGCCTCGCCGGTTCGCATCATGGTGCGAGAAATCGCCCCACAGACAATCGCTCCATTCCTCGTGATCATCACGGCGAACCTGGGGACAGCGATCGTTGCGGAGGCGTCGTTGAGCTTCCTGGGAGTCGGGGTCCCGCCGCCCACGCCCAGCTGGGGCAACATGCTTGGGGGCTCCCTCGCGCAGTCGTTCAAGCCCATGTGGTGGTCCGTCGTCTTTCCGGGCCTTCTGCTCACGCTG
>VGPA01000070.1 GCA_016875665.1 Chloroflexota bacterium
CGGGAGCGCGGCCTCCGCCGCGATCCGGTCGCGGCGGTCGCCGCGCATCACGCGCGCGACGTACCAGACGCAGAGGACCAGCAGGACGATTTCGATCACCACGTTCAGCGCGTGGCCGGTCACGAGCGACAGCGGGATGAACAGGAACGAGACGAGCCCCACGATCGTGGCGACGGTGGTGAGCAGGATGGTGCCGAGGCGCGCGAGCGTCATGCCGGCACCGCCCGGGTGAGCGCGTCTTCGACCAGCGCGAAATCGCCGGCGGGGAGCTCATGCAGATGTCCCTGGAAGGCGAGGCGCCAGTGCGGGGCGGGCCACCGGCGCACGAACGCGAATCGATCGGCGAGCCGCTCCGCCGCGACGGCGCTCGTGAGGTCGACGACGGTGTCCGGCTCGAGCGCGAAGCGCCAGGGGTAGTCGTCGGGCGACGTGTCGGAGATCCAGATCGGGGAGCGCTCCTCCACGCAGCCGCCGCGCACGGTGGCGGTCGCGGCAAACCCGGCGCCGCCGGTGACGTACCAGCACACGCGGTCGCCCGGCGCGATGCGCTCGGCCGCGCGCTTGTGGCGGCGCTTGATGCCCTGCACGGTGAAGCCGATCGCGCGCGTCCGCGCGAAGTTGTCGGGACTCGTCACGACCATCCAGTACGCCAAGCTAGTGACCGTGGCGCGGCTGTGCCGCGAAGAGGGAGACGGCCGGCCCCGAGCGTGGTGTCGCGGCGCCGCCCGGTTGTTGTACGAGCATCAGGCATGGTCCTCGATCCAAACGGCGCCGTCGTCGGTGTGCTCCTTCTTCCAGATCGGCACGACCGACTTCAGCTCATCGATGCCCGCGCGCGCCGCGGCGAACGCCTCCGGGCGGTGCGGTGCCGACGCGGCGACGATCACCGCGATCTCGCCGATGCCGAGCGTGCCGACGCGGTGGTGCAGCGCCACCCGCGCCCCGTGCGTCCGTTCGAGGCGCGCTGCGATCTCGCGCATCTTCGCCTCTGCCATCTCCGCGTACGCCTCGTAGTCCAGGCGCGTGACCGCCTTCCCGTGGCTCGCCGAGCGCACCGTTCCCAGGAACACGACGATGCCGCCCGCGCTCTCGTGCCGTACGGCCGCGAGGGCCTCGTCCACCGAGAGCGGCTCCTCCCGCACGAGCACTCGCACCGGGTGCTGGACGGCGCCTCCCGAAACGGGCGGAATGAGCGCCAGTTCGTCGCCCTCCGCGAGCGGGGCCATCGGATCGACGTAGTCGCCGTTGCGGGCGATGGCGAGGCCCCGGCCGCTGCCGGCGTGCGGGTGCCGCCGCCGGATCTCGCGGACCACGTCGCCGGCGGTGGCCGGCTCCGCGATGTCGAGGTCCAGCCTGCTCACGCCGGCCGCCTCCCGGTATCCCGCGAAAAGGCGCACGGTGACGCGCATGCGCTCAGTTTATGAAGGCGGGTATGGGAAATGAGACAATGGAGCCTCCTTTATGGATACCGCGGCGGCATGGCCGCCGATCGTTCTCACGATCCTCCTGCTCGCGGTCAACGCCTTCTTCGTCGCTGCGGAGTTCGCGCTCCTGCGCGTGCGCCCCACGCAGTTCGAGGAGCTGGTCCCCGGGAGCGTTCGCGCCCGGGTCGTCGACCGCCAGGTGCGCCGCATCGACTGGTACCTCTCGGCCTGCCAGGTGGGCATCACCGGCGCATCGCTCGCGCTGGGCTGGGTCGGCGGCCCCGCGATCGCTGAGGCGATCCGGCCGCTGTTCGCATGGCTGGAGCCGCTCTCCGCGCCGGTCTCCCAAGCCGCGGGCTTCGTCGTCGCCTTCGCCCTCATCACGTTCGTGCACATCGTTCTGGCAGAGCAGGCGCCGAAGTACTTGGCGATCAAGAAAGCGCTGCCGATCGCGCTGGCCAACGGGTATCCGCTGGAGCTCTTCTACCGCCTCGTGTTCCCGTACATCTGGCTGGTCAGCACGAGCGCGAACCGGATCCTCGCTTTCGCGGGCATCTCGCCGACCGGCGACCGCGTCACGCACACCGGCGAGGAGCTGAAGCTCCTCGTCGACGACGCGGCGGACAGTGGCGGGCTCCAGGAGTCCGAGCGCGAGATCGTGGGGAACGCGCTGAGCTTCGCCGACACGCTGGTGCGCCAGGTCATGATCCCCCGGACCGAAATGGCGGCGGTCGCCGAGGACGCCCCCAAGGCCACGATCCTCGCGCTCGCCCGCCAGCACCCGTACTCCCGCTATCCGGTTTTCCACGAGAGCCTCGACGGGGTGGTGGGCGTCGTGCACCTGCGCGACCTGCTCACGCACGACGGCGAGGCCACCGCGCGGGATCTTATGCGGCCGGTGCCGCTTCTGCCGGAGACCATGCATCTTGACGCGGCGCTCGCGGAGCTCCGCAGGCGGCGGGCGTCGCTGGCGATCGTGCTGGACGAGTTCGGCGGGACGGCCGGGCTCGTCACGCTCGAGAACATCCTCGAGCGCATCGTTGGGGAGGTGCACGACGAGTTCGAGACCGACGAGCAGGCGCGGATACGCGCGGACGGACCCGGGCGCTTCCTGGTGAACGGGCTCACGCCGCTCGAGGAGCTGCGCGCGGAGCTCGGCATGCCCGTGCCGGTGCAGGAAGGCGATGAGCCCGAGACGGTTGGTGGGCTGGTCTTCGGACGTCTGGGCAGGCTGCCCACGGTCGGCGACAGAGTCGAGCTGGACGGCTGGCTGCTCGAGGTGACCGTGCTCGACGGTTTCCGGATCGCTCAGGTGCGCGCCCAGCGGTGGTCCGCAGCGCCGGGAGCGCGGTAACCCTGGACAGCCTGGGCGGCCTCGCGCTGGTCGCGGTTCTTCTCGTCGCGAACGCGTTCTTCGTCATCGCGGAGTACGCGTTCGTCCGTGTCCGTGAGACGCAGCTGGTGGAGCTCGTGCCGCACAGCCGGCGCGCACGGCTGTCGCTCCAAATCGTCCACAACCTGGACTCTTACATCTCGGCGGGTCAGGTCGGCGTCACGCTGGCGAACCTGCTCCTGGGCTTTCTCGGCGAGCCGGCCCTCTCCTCGCTGCTGCGGCCCGCGTTCGACCCCCTCGTGCCGCTCGCACCCGAGCTCGTCCGGGGCCTCTCCTTCGTGATCACGTTCGGCATGATCACTTTCCTGACGCTCGTCGTGAGCGAGCTGACGCCCAAGCAGATCGCGCTCCAGGCGGCTTTGCCCATCGCGCTGTGGTGCGCGTTCCCGCTGGAAGCGTTCCGGCGGCTGATGGCGCCGTTCGTGCTGCTCGTGCACGGAAGCGCGCGCGCCCTGGTGCGCCTGCTCGGCTTCAAGCCGGGAGTCGAGGTGGACGTGCACAGCGAGGAGGAGCTGAAGCTGCTGGTCGCGGCATCGACCACGAGCGGTGCGCTGCAGGAGTCCGAGCGGCGGATCCTGGTCAATGCCCTCACGTTCGCCGACCGGTCGGTCCGCCAGCTGATGGTGCCGCGCACGGAGGTGACGGCCGTCCCGGAGGATGCGGATCGGGCTCGGATCCTGCAGGTGGCACGGCGGCGGCCGTACTCGCGGTTCCCGGTCTACCGCGGAACGATCGACCGCATCGTCGGGGTGATGCACCTGCGCGACCTCGCGCTCCGTCCGGACGAACCCACGGCCGGGCAGCTCATGCGGCCCGCGGTGATGCTTCCCGAGACGATGCGCGCCGACGAGGCGCTCGCGGCGCTGCGGCGCTCGCGGGCATCGCTCGCCATCGTCATCGACGAGTTCGGCGGAACCGCCGGCCTGATCACGGTCGAGGACGTGATCGAGGAGCTCGTCGGCGAGGTGCACGACGAGTTCGAGGCGGTGGCGGTGAGCGACGTCCACGAGATCGAGCCCGGGCGCTTTCTGGTCGACGGCCTGGTTCCGCTGCCGGACGCGGTCGAGCGCCTGGAGATCGCCGACGCGCCGGAGGAGGCACTCGAGCTCTACGAGACGGTGGGGGGGATGGTGTTCGGCGAGCTCGGACGGGTTCCGGTGGTGGGGGACAGGGTTTCCTGGGCGGGGTGGGTCTTCGACGTGCGGGCGCTCGACGGCCGGCGCGTCGCCACGGTCGGCGCGGCGCGTGCCGCCGGGTCAGCGGGGGATGGGTAGGGCGTCGATGAAAGCGCGCACCGTGGTGCCCAGCGCGTCGAACTGCACTCCCCAGTAGGTCTGCGAGCGCGGGTCCATCAGGACGATGAGCCCGACCGCCCCCGCCCCCGCGAGCACCGTCACCAGCGCGAACGTCAGCACGTTCGCCTGGAACGACGCCTGGCGCGCCGGCTGCTTCACCGCGTGCGCAGCCGGGCCACGATGTTGTCGAGCCGCGCGCGGGAGATGGTGAGGAACTTGGCCAGGTTCGCGCGATCGCCCTCGGCGACGTTCGGGATCTCGCCGTCGCCCACCGCGCGCGCGAGCTCGGCCAGCACCTCGTTCAGCTTGCGCGTCGTGCGCACGAGGGAGTCGTCGCGCAGCGGCGGGATCGCCGGCTCCGGGCGCGGCCCCTTGGCGTTCGGATTCAGGATGCGCTCCACCCGGTCGCGGAGGCGCAGCAGCGTGAGCTGGCCACCGATGACCTGCTTCGCCAGCGTCCTGCGCCGCCGCTTGTCTTCGACCTTCATCAGCTCGTAGGCGGCGGTCAGCGTGTCGTAGCGCTGGGCGACCATCTCGCGCACGTCGTCGGGGGCAGTGGCGAGGCGGAGGCGGTTCTCGATGTAGCCCTTGTCCTTGCCCAGCTTCGTGGCGAGCGTGCGGATCGAGTAGCCGAGCTCGTCGGTCATCTTCTTGTAGATGATCGATTCGTCGAGCGGGGAGAGGTCTTCGCGCTGGAGGTTCTCGATCAGCGCGATCTCGAGCGCGGTGGCGTCGTCGAACCGCTCGACGATGGCCGGGATGGTGTCCTTGCCCGCCATCTTCGAGGCACGCCAGCGGCGCTCGCCGGCGATGATCTCGAAGGTGTCCCCGTTCGGACGGACGAGGATCGGCTGGAGCACGCCGTGCTCCTTGACCGAGGAGGCGAGCTCCTTGAGCGTTTCCTCGTGGAACGTCATCCGCGGCTGGCCGGGGTTCGGGGCGACCTTGTCGATCGGCAGCTCGCGCACCGAGGTTCCGCCGCGGGTCTGGAGCAGGCTGATGATGCCCGTCCGGCCGTGCGACTCCTCCTGCTCGAGGATCCGCGAGGCCGCGTTGCGGAAGGACTTGCCGCTGCGGCTGCCGCCGCCGCTATTGAGCATGGATGACCTCCCTCGCGAGGTCGGTGAAGGCCTTCGCCGCATCGGACTTGGGCTCGTAAATGCTGATCGGTACGCCCGCGGTGGGCGCTTCGCCGACCTTCACCGATTGGCGGATCGCCGTCTTGAACACGCGGAAGTCGCCGACGTCGTGGAGGGACTCGAGCATGTCGCGCGCGAGGATCGTGCGGCTGTCATAGAACGTGGGGAGGAGCCCCAGCACCCTGAGGTCCGGGTTGAGCCGCGACTGCACCGTCCGGATGATCTTCAAGAGGGCCGCGACGCCCTTCAGCGCGTAGTACTGCGTCTGCACCGGGATGATCACCCCGTGCGCCGCGACGAGCGCGTTGAGGGTGAGGAGGCCGAGGGTCGGCGGGCAGTCGATGATCACGTAGTCGTACCGGTCGATGAACCCCCCCGCGAGCTTGTCGCGGAGCACCAGCTCGCGCCCGATCGCGGTGAAGAGCTCGACTTCGGCGGCCGAGAGCTCGATGGTCGCCGGGGCGACGTCGAGGTCGGGCGTCTTCGACGGGAGGATGATCGAGGCGAGGGACACGTCCGGACTGACGAGCACGTCGGCGATCGAGCGCTCGACCGTGTTCAGGTCGATGCCCAGCCCGACGCCCAGGTTCGCCTGAGGGTCCAGGTCGAGACACAGGACCTTGTGGCCCAGCGACGCCAGCGCTCCCCCGAGATTGATCGCGCAGGTCGTCTTGCCAACCCCGCCCTTCTGGTTGGCCACCGCGATGACCTTGCCCAAGCGATGTCCTCCAGTGGAAGCACTCCGAAGCATAGGCGACAGGCCAAATCGTGGCCTGGCCGCCGCGGCACGCCGGCGGCTCAGCGCAGCGCGTACCGCCTCGCGAAGGCCTCGGGGAACGGCAATTCGTTCGCGTAGAAGTACCGGATCAGCTGCCCGTGATGCTGAGCCTCGTGCTCGAGGCACTCGCCGACGATGGTCAGAACAGCCTCGCCGAGGCCGGCGCTCTCGCCGAGGAGCCCGGCACGCGATGCGGCCAGTGCGGCGCTCACCGCGCCGCCGTCGAGGGGGTCCCGCAGGCTGCAGGTGAAGCCCTGCCAGGATCCCGCCGCCACGGCCCGCGCGTAGCTCTCCCCGCTCCGACGACGCACCAGAACTGGCCGCCGATGGAGTTCGACCGTGCGGCGCCGTTGCGGCGCTGGAGAATCTCGCTCGTCAGCCCGGCGGCGAGGCCGTCGGTGAGCTCCATCGCCGCGGCAAGCCGGCGGACCAGCACGCGCATCGGCGCATCGTCCGGGTAGGCCGGCCAGGATTCGAACCTGGGACCAGCAGATTATGAGTCTGCCGCTCTAACCCCTGAGCTACCGGCCCGCTGAGGAAGTGATCGGGCCCAGTACGAGCACGCGCGAACGGCCCCATCGCTGGTGAGCGTAGCGAGCGAGCGCAGGCCTGGAACGCGATGCGCCGCCCGGCCCTCGTGATGAACGTAGATTCTCACGTGTGAGGCCGACGCTCGCCGATGTCCGCCGCGCGCGCGAG
>VGPA01000071.1 GCA_016875665.1 Chloroflexota bacterium
ACGACGGCCCCTCCGCGCGCGCGGGGGGGTACCATCGTCTGAACCACCGCGATGTATCACCCGAAGAGGTTGAAGGGGGAACCAGACCAGTGGCGCACGCACCCAGCGCGACCTCGCGGCTCACGCGCCGCACATTCCTCGCGGCCGCCGGCGCGCTCGGCGCCGGGGCGGCGATCGCCTGCGCGCCCGCGACCACCGCACCGCAGGGCCGAGCCAAAACGCCGGTCCGGGGCGGCAACTTGATCATCGGGGCCGCGGCCGACCCGCTGAGCCTCGACCCGCTCGCCTCCGGCGACAGCGCATCCAACAACGCGATGGCGTACATGTACGAGGGCCTGCTCAGGTTCGACAACGATCTCAAGGTCGTGCCCGAGCTCGCCACCAGCTGGGAGGGCAAGGGTCGCGAATACACCTTCAAGCTGCGCCGGGGCGTCAAGTTCCACGACGGGACGCCGTTCAACGCGGCGGCGGCCAAGGCGCACTTCGACCGCGCCATCGGGCCGGAGAAGCCCTTCGCCTCGCGCGACTGGGTGCCGTGGCTCGAGAGCACGCAGGTCATCGACGACTTCACGCTCAAGATGACAACGAAGACCCCGTACGCCTTCTTCGGCGAGCTCGTCGCGGGCCCGTCGGGCAAGATCCCGAGCCCGACCGCGGTGGCGAAGTTCGGCAAGGACTTCCTGCGCAACCCGGTCGGCACCGGGCCGTTCCGCTTCGGCGAGTGGTCGCGCGACGTCCAGTTCGTCGTCGTCCGCAACGACGACTACTGGGGCGAGAAGGCGATGCTCGACAAGGTCACCACGAGGCCCTTCCCGGACGCGAACGCCCGGCTGGTGGCGCTCGAGGCGGGTGACCTGCACTACGTCGGGTCGCTCAGCGTCGACCAGCGCGATCGCGCCGTGAAGAACGAAAGCCTCGCCGTGCGCGAGTTCACGGGGCTCGGCGTCTCGTTCATCGGCATGAACGTGCTCAAGAAGCCGTTCGACGACGTGCGTGTCCGCCAGGCGATCAACCACGCGATCGACATGGACTCCGTGGTGAAGAACATCTACGGCGGCGCGGCCGAGTCGGTGAAGGGCCCGATCCCGCGCAGCGTCGTGGGCTGGTCGCAGACGCCGGGCTTCCCGTACGACCCCGCGAAGGCCAAGCAGCTGCTCGCCGCGGCCGGCCTCGCGAACGGGTTCTCGGCCACCTATCTCTCCAGCGACAACTACACCAAGGACAAGGAGCTCGCGCAGTTCATCCAGCAGCAGCTCAAGGAGGTCGGCATCACCCTCACGCTGCAGCAGAAGGAGTGGGCCGCGTACCTGCAGGACCTCCGCATGCCGCCGTCAAACAGCCCCGTCCAGATCTGGCGCGACTCGCGCGGCGGCAGGACCGCGCCCGACTACTGGCTCACCGTGTACGGCTGCAAGGCGCACCGCCCCGCGGGCGGCAACACCAACGGATCGTGCGACGCCTCGCTTGACGACCTCGCGAACCAGGCCGTCGCCGAAACCGACGAGACCAAGCGCAACGGCATCATGAAGACGCTCCAGGATCGCGCCTGGTCGCTCGCGTTCAGCGTCTGGGGCGTGACGCCGAAGATCCTCAACGCACATAGCAAGAAGCTCAACGAGCCCGTCTTCAACATCCAGGGCCAGTTCTCCGTCAGCACCAAGACCTGGCTCGACCAGTAACGCTCGGGGGGAGCTGCGCGGCGGCGCGAGGCCGCCGCGCAGCTCACCGCCCGCCGACGCACCTGAACGCTCGGTAGGGCCAGCGGGAATCGAACCCGCGTTACCGCCTTGAAAGGGCGGCGTCCTAGCCGCTGGACGATGGCCCCGCGCTCCCTGAACTCTACGGGCGCCGAAGCCCTTGCGGGAGAAGCCGAACGCAGCCGGTTCGCCACTTGCAGCGCGGTGCGTCGCCGCGCGTCGCTCCATCGGCACGAGTCGCCGGCGAAGGTGCCACACTCGGTGGCGTGCCGGGTCTGGGGCGGGCGGCGATGACGCTCATCGTCCTGCTGATCGTCGCGTCACTCCTGCTGCCGCTGCTGCCCTCGCTCATCGACTAGAACGAGCCGCCCTTGGAACGGAGCGGCTAGCTCTTCCGGCGGAAGGGACGCCCGGCGCCACTCGGCCGAGGCTAGTCTGATTCCGTGATCGACCGGGTCCTCGCCCCAAGTCGGGCACGGCGTTCGACCTGAAGACCGGGCAGCGCCTCCGCGTCACCGACGTCGACGGCAAGCAGTGCTTCGACCTGTGCGTCTTCAACCGGACGAACCCGCACGAGAAGCTCTCCACCACGTGGTCGCGCACGCGCCGCCGCCCGAAGGCGGGCGAAGGCTGGTCCTCCGCCGACCGCATGCTCCCCGGCGACGTGCTCCTCTCGACCCTGTGCCGCCCGATGCTCACGATCACGCAGGACACCACCGACCCGCCGGGCATCCACGACACGCACATCCGGATGTGCGATGCGTACCTCTACGAGATCCACGGCCTCGGCCCGTACAAGGGCTGCTTCGAGATCGTCAGCGAAGTCATCGCGCCCTACGGGATCGCGCCGGAGGACATCCCGGACCCGTTCAACGGGTTCCTCAATCTCCAGTACGACTGCGACACCAAGGCATGGATCGCGCGCGAGCCGGTGACCAAGCCGGGCGACTACATCGAGTTCGTTGCCGAGATGGATTGCCTCATCGCCATCTCGAACTGTCCCGAGGACCGGCTGACCGACAGCAGCGGCAAGAAGTGCACGCCGCTGCGCGTCCAGGTCTTCGCGTGAGGTGACTCCCGAGGAATCCCGCGCGCGGAATCTGGACACGCTGCGCCGGTTCTTCCGCAGCTACCTCACCGCCGACCGCCGGCCGCTCTGGGCGGATGACGCGCGCTTCGAAATGCCGTTCGCCGCCGCCGGACCGGTGCGCGTCGACGGGATCGACGCGATCGCGCGCGAGTCGGACGCCTTCTGCGCATCGGTGCTCAGCCATGACTACGTGGAGCTCGCCATACACCCGACGATCGACCCAGAGGTGTTCTGGGTCGCGACGCGTACGGAGACCGTGGACAGCGCGACGCGCACAAAACGGTCGCACGAGATCGTGAACTACTTCCGGGTCGTCGACGGCAAGATCGCCCGCCGCATCGAGTACTTCAACCCGCTCGCGATGAACGCTCTCTAGGGCGCCCCGGAGGGCACGACCGTGCGCAGGCGGAGCGTCTCCGCCGGCGACGGCGTGGCGGTCGCGGGCGGACGGGGCGAACCCGAGGGCGACGACGGGGGCCGGGGCGAGCCGCTCGGGCTCGCCGGCGGCGACGGCGAGGCGAGGCAACTGCCCTCGAGCCGCAGGTTCCAGCGGTACCGGTCGTACGAGTGGAGCCCCGCCATCGCGTCGCGGGTCCAGCGGTCACGGTCCGCCTTCCACTGCGCGGGTCCCCCCTCTTTCAGCTCGAGCGTGACGGCGGTGCCGTCGCCCGGAACGGGGAGTGCTCCGGAGGAGCCGCCGCACCCGAGCGCGTACCAGTCGTCGATCTTCCTCGGCTCGGTGCCGCGCACGAACACCTCGCGCGAGGCGAACGGGCTCACGCTCGACGGCGCGAGGCCGGACCCGTACCCGCCGTACGCGCCGGGGGCGACCACGACGCTCGCCTCAACGATGTTCGTCGGCCGCTGCCAGTCGCTCGCGGGGAAGCCCATGTAGATCTCCCGCATGTACTCGCGCCAGAGAATGCCCGGGCCGAGCGCGGACGAGATGCCGCTCATGAAATCGCCGTTGCTGTTGCCCATCCAGACCCCGGTCACGAGCGTGGGCGTGAACCCGACCGCGTACACGTCCTTCAGGTTGTCGGTCGTACCGGTCTTCAGGCCCGCGGGCCGGCCGATGTTGGTGAACGATCCGAAGACGAAGCTGCGATCCGGCTGGGTCGTGTCCCTGAGCATGTCGACCATGACGTAGGCCAGCCCCGGATCGAGCACGCGCTTCTGCTCGTAGTCCTTGTGCTCCCAGATCACGTTGCCCTTCGGGTCCTCCACCTTGAGGATGAACGTGGGCGCGGTGCGCACCCCGAGGTTCGCGATCGCGCCGTACGCGCTCGTCATGTCCAGAAGCTTCACCTCGACGGCTCCGAGCGTGAGCGCGAGCCCGACCTTGCCGCGGTCCATGGCCGTGGTGATGCCGAGCTCGCGCGCCGTCGCGATCGTGTCGTCGATGCCCGAGTACTGCTGGAGGAACTTCACGGCGGGGACGTTGCGCGACTCGCGGATCGCTTGGCGCATCGTGATTGGGCCGTGGTACTGGAGGTCCGCGTTCTCGGGGCGGTAGCCGCCGCCGAAGTCGGTGCGCGCGTCGACCACGACCGTCGCGGCCGTGGCGCCCTTCTTGAGGGCGGTCAGGTAGTTGAAGATCTTGAACGAGGAGCCCGGCTGCCGGACGCCGATGCCCGCGACGTCGTACTGGCCCTGCGCGCGCGGATCCGTGCGGGACTGATAGTCCACCGAGCCGACGTACGCGAGCACTTCCCCGCTGCGGGTGTCCAGCGACACGAGGGCCCCGTTGTGGACGTTGCCGCCACGCAGGCGTGCGATGTTGTCCTTCATCTGGCGCTCGGCCACCTGCTGGATCCACCAGTCGAGTGAGGTCGTGACCTTGAACCCGCCGCGCGTCACCGCGCCTTCGCCGCCCAGGATCTCGGCGAGCTGATTGCGCACCTGGAACACGAAGAGCGGGGCGCTGATCGTCGCCACGCGCGCGCCGATCGTGGTGATCGGCGTGGCGTCGGCCGCGTCGGCCTCGCGCTGCGTGATCCTCCCCACGCTCACCAGCTGGTCGAGCACGTAGGCCCGTCGCGCCGTGGCGCGGTCCTGGTTCTCCTCGCGCGAGGGATCGAGGACGGAGGGCGCCTGCGGGAGGCCGGCCAGGAGCGCGACCTCGGGCAGCGTGAGCGTGTGAAGGTCGTTCTTCCCGAAGTAGGTCGCCGCGGCGGCCTTCACGCCGTAGGCCCCGTTGCCGTAGTAGATCTGGTTGAGGTAGAGCTCGAGGATGCTCTCCTTGGAATAGGTCCGGGTCACGTCGATCGCGAGCGCCGCCTCGCGGATCTTCCGGGTGATGGTGTGCTCGGCGCCGATGAGCCGCAGCTTCACCAGCTGCTGGGTGATCGTCGAGGCGCCGCCCTGCCCCGTGCCCCGATTGGTGACCTCCGAGAAGATGGCGCGGGCGATGCCGAGCACGTCGACGCCCGGGTTCGTGAAGAAGCTCTTGTCCTCCGCCGCGACCGTCGCGTCCACCAGGAGCCGCGGCACCTCGTGGTAGCGGACGGCATCCCGCCGCTCCTCCTCGAACCGGTAGAGGAGCTCCTTGCCGTCGCGGTCGTAGATGTTGGTCGACTGCGCCAGGGGAGCGCGCGAGAGGTCGGCGGCGCTCGGCAGGTCGCGCAGGACGTAGAGGAGCGCACCGATGGCGAGCAACGCCGGCACGAGCGCGACGAGCGCGATCGGCGGGATCGGCGGGATCCTGGGCCGCTGCCGGTCCGGACGAAGCCGGCGCGGGGGCGTGGGGCGCGTAGTACCAGTGATCTCTCGATCTTACGTGTCCTTCATGTGTACCCTGCATCCACAACTCGTTTCGAGGGGGCGGACGTGGGCGAGAAGGACATCGTCGAAGGCGAAGGCGGCGCCGCGGTCGGCGGCGGCACGACGGGCGGAACGACCGATGGCGGCGGCACCGGAGGCGGCGACACCGGCGGCCCGAAGATCGCCGAGGGTGGCGGCAACCCGGGAACGCAGGAAAAGAAAGACCCTTGTAAGGAGCTCACCGAGCAGGCGCAGGATCTGCTCAAGCAGCTCGAGAGCGCCCACGACGAGAATCGCGCGTCGATGCAGCGGGCCCTCAACGCCTTCTTCGGCGCGAAGTCGAACCCGAATTACGACGGGTACGCGCATTGGTTCGGCCAAGCCAAGATGACCGAGGCTGTGGTCAACGCGCAGAACGCGACGGGCAAGGCGCTCATCGACGTAGCGCTGTTCGCCGCCGGAGGATAGGGCGGGATCGCCGGTAAGGGCTCCACGGCGGCTGGCATTTTCGGCGAGGGCATTGCCGGCGCCAAGAGCGTCGCCGACGCGTGGCTGAAGGTCGGTGTGAAGGTCGCCTCCAAGGTGGGCGACGCATACATCGGCGACAAGGCGGGCACCATGGGCGGCGCGGCGTTCAAGTTCGTCGAAAAGGCCGTGGGCAAGGACGGGTACGACGCGACCAAGCCCTTCCAGGGTCCTGCCGGCGCGATCGAATCGATCGTCCGCGGGCAGATCATCGACGCGCTCGGCAACTGGATGAAGGAAGGCGCGATGAGCGGCGACCTCGGCCGAGCCAAGGTCGCCTATGCGGACTTCGTCGGCGCCGCGGCCGCCGCGAACACCACCGCGGCGGCGGCTCAGTCGATCAAGGAGCAGATCGACGCCATCAATGCCCAGCTGCGCGCGCAAGGCTGCCCTGAGGTGTCCATTCCCGACTACGCGTTCTACTCGTTCGACATCCTCAACTTCGGAGAGGGAATGTTCCGCGGTCAGGCGGGTCCGACGATGCACACGAAGTACCTCGTGTCCGGCGGCGATCGCACCACCGATCTCTTCGCGAGCGCGAACGACACGGGCAGCCTGCCCTTCTAAAAGGAGAAGACCGACATGGGCGAGAAAGAAATCAAGCCGGCGAACCCCACCGGCCCCACCGGACCGCAGATCGCGAC
>VGPA01000072.1 GCA_016875665.1 Chloroflexota bacterium
GCCTCACGCTGCGCCGCGACCTCGATCCCGCGCGGCGGGCGGCGCTGGTGCGCGCGTTCCCCAAGGCGCAGGCCGGGCAGCGGCAAGTGCGCTTCTCCGTGCTCGACCTGCGCGGCGACTGGCGCGACGCGCTCACTCGCGCACTGGATACGCTGAAGGAGTGAAGCTCGGCATCGACCTCGATGATGTAGTGGCCGTCGCCTGCGTCGCGTATCTCAAACGCTTCGCCGCGGAGTACAGCGTGGAGCTGCCGGACGAGGAGTCGCTCGGCTGGCACCTCCTCGACACGTTCGAGCACCTGGTCCCGCGCGCGGAGCGTGACCGGTTCCGCACGCGGACCTACGACGGCACCTTCTTCGCCGAGCTCGAGACCTACGACGGCGTGAGCGGCGCGCTCGACTCGATCGTCAATGCCGGGCACGAGATCCACTTCATCACGGCCCGCTCCGAGCGTCGGCGCGTGGTGACCGAAACCTGGCTCCGCGAGAAGGACCTGCTCCGCTACGCGCAGACGGTGCGCCTGAAGCCGCGCGGCGACTTCATCCCGACGGCGCGTCCCGGCGCCTACGATCCGGACTCGTCCGGCAGGTACAAGGCCCGCGTGGCGCGCGAGCTCGGGCTGGACGCGTTTTGCGAGGACGACCCGGTGGTCGCCGAGGCGATCGCCGACGCGGGCGTGCGGGTCTGGCTGTTCGATCGTCCGTGGAACCGCGACGCCGAGCATCGCCTGATCCGCCGGGTGCGGGACTGGGCCGACGTGACGGGGATCATCGCGCGGGAGGGCGGGGCTTGAGCGATCTCGCGAAGGCCATCCGCGACGTCCCGGACTTCCCGCGGCCGGGGATCCTGTTCAAGGACATCACCACCGTGCTGCGCGACGGGGCGCTTTTCGCGCAGGCGATCGACGAGATGCTCGCGCGCTTGAGCGGCAAGAAGATCGACGCGGTCGTCGCGATGGAGTCGCGCGGGTTCATCTTCGGCGCGCCGATCGCGCATCGCCTGGGCGTGGGCTTCGTGCCGGTGCGCAAGCTCGGGAAGCTGCCCGCCGAGACGGTCAGCGTGGAGTACGACCTGGAGTACGGGTCCGCCACCCTCGAGATGCACACCGACGCGATCAAGCCGGGGGCGAGCGTGCTGATCGTGGACGACCTGCTCGCCACGGGCGGAACGGTCGCGGGCACGATCGAGCTGGTGCAGAAGTGCGGCGGCACGATCGTCGGGCTCGCCTTCTTCATCGAGCTGACGCAGCTGCGCGGGCGGGATCGCCTGGCCGGCCACGACATAACCACCCTGGTCAGCTTCTAGAAAGCCACCGCAAGCCGTCACCCTTTACACTTCCCCGCGAGGCACGAGGGAAACGGCCCGTTGACGCCTCGGCGACCGGCGGAGTCCCGCTGGGTACCTTCCGTGATCACCCGATCGGAGGTCCCGTTGGCCGCGGCGCCGCTTCTCCCCGACCTCAGCCTGGACGAACGCGCGAGCCTCGACGAGGTGCGCGCCTACCTTTCCACGGACCGCCTCGGCTCGGCCTATGCGCTGGCGGACCTCGACGGCGAGGCCGAGGTGGCGCGCTGGTGGCTCGCGCGGCGCGCCGGCGAGGCGGTGGCCGCGACGGTGGTGGTCGAGTCGCTGCCCTTCCGGCCCACGTTCGCGATGGGGGAGCCCGGCGCGATCGGCGATCTGTTCCGCGACGCGCTCCGCGAGCAGCGCGTCGTCGTCAACGCCCCGCTGCCGTCGCGCTCGTTCATCGAGCAGCAGTACCGATTCGAGCGCGTCGACCGAATGGAGCGGATGGTCGTCGACGCGGGGTCCTTCCAGTCGAACGCCGCGCGCGCGCAGGGCCTGGTGCGCTTGGGACCGGAGCACCTCGACGACCTGATCGACCTCTACGGGCACGTCTCGCGGTCGTACTTCACGCCGGACCGCATCGCGCGCCAGATCTACTTCGGCGTGTTCGTGAGCGGCTCGCTCGTCGCCGCCGCGGGCACGCACGTGCAGGCCGCGCGCAGCGGTCTCGCCGCCGTCGGCAACGTCCTCACCCGCCCGGCGTACCGGAGCCGGGGCATGGCGACGGCGGTGACCGCGGCCGTCACGGAGGTCGCGCTCGAGAAGCACCGCGACGTCGTGCTCAACGTGCGCTCCGACAACACCCCCGCGCTGCGCGTGTATCGCGGACTCGGCTACCGCACCCACTCGCTGTTCCTCGAAGGCCCAGCGGTCCGCCGCGCGGGCTGGGAGCGACTCACGCAGAAGCTGTTCGGCAGCAATGAAGGAGGCGCCACATGACCCTCGCCACCAAAATCCCGCCGCACGACGTGGCGGATCTGTCCCTGGCGGACGCCGGCCGCCGCCGCACCGAGTGGGCGGGCCGCGAGATGCCCGTGCTGCGCGGCATCCGCGAGCGGCTGGCCAAGGAGAAGCCGTTCAAGGGGCTGCGGATCGCCGCCTGCCTCCACGTGACCACCGAGACCGCGAACCTCGCGCTCGCGCTGCGCGACGGCGGGGCGTCCGTCGCACTCGCCGCGTCGAACCCGCTCTCCACCCAGGATGACGCCGCGGCCTACCTCGTGGCGGTCGAGGGGATCTCGACCTTCGCGCGCAAGGGCGAGGACCGCGACACCTACTTCAACCACCTGAACGCGATCCTCGCGACGAAGCCCGAGATCACGATGGACGACGGTGCCGACGTGGTGACCCTGCTCCACACGGAGCGGAAGGACCTGCTCGCGCACGTGAAGGGCGGCACCGAGGAGACGACGACCGGCGTCATCCGCCTCCGCGCGATGGCCGCCGAGGGCGTGCTGTCGTATCCGATCATCGCCGTCAACGAGGCGCAGACCAAGCACATGTTCGACAACCAGTACGGCACGGGCCAGTCGACGATCGACGCGATCCAGCGGGCCACCAACATCCTCATCGCCGGCAAGACCGCGGTCGTCGCGGGCTACGGCTGGTGCGGCCGCGGCGTGGCCACCCGCTTCCGCGGGATGGGGGCGCAGGTCGTCATCGTCGAGGTCGACCCGCTGCGCGGGCTCGAGGCGGCGATGGACGGCTACCGCGTCATGCCGATCGCCGAGGCGGCCAAGATCGGCGACATCTTCGTCACCACCACCGGCAACCTGAACGTCATCGGCAAGGCCCACTTCAGCCTTCTGAAGGACGGGGCGATCCTGTCGAACGCGGGCCACTTCAACGACGAGATCGAGCTCGGCGCGCTCGAGGCGATCACCACGGCCAAGCGCGAGGTGCGCCGCTTCGTCGAGGAGCACACGCTCGTGGACGGCCGCCGCGTGTATGTGCTGGGGGAGGGGCGCCTCGTGAACCACGTCGCCGCCGAGGCCAATCCGGCCGCGGTCATGGACATGTCCTTCGCGAACCAGGCGCTCGCGGTGGAGTACATGCTGAAGCAGGGCCCCGAGCTCGCCAAGCGCGTCTACCCGGTGCCGGCCGCCCTCGACAAGGAGATCGCGAAGGCGAAGCTCGCCGCGATGGGCATGCGCATCGACACCATGACCGCGGAGCAGGTCAAGTACTCGCAGTCGTGGACGGCGGGCACCTAGATGAGCCTCTCCTTCTTCCAGCAGGACAAGGTCTTGTTCACCAGCGAGTCGGTGACCGAGGGCCACCCGGACAAGCTGTGCGACCAGGTGAGCGACGCGATCCTGGACGACATCCTCCAGCACGACCCGGAGGCCCGGGTCGCCTGCGAGACGCTCGCCACCACCGGGATGGTCCTGGTCGCGGGCGAGGTCACCACCCGCCACCAAGTCGACGTCCAGGAGGTCGTTCGCCGGGTGGTCGCCGACATCGGGTACACCGACGCGTCCATGGGCTTCGACGCCGCCACCTGCGCCGTGCTCTCGGCGCTGCACGGACAGAGCCCCGACATCGCGGTCGGGGTGACCACCGCCCAGGAGAGCCGGGAAGGCGGGGAGCAGGGGGAGCTCGGCGCCGGGGACCAGGGGATGATGTTCGGGTTCGCCTGCGATGAGACCCCCGAGGCCATGCCCCTCCCGATCACGCTCGCGCATCGCCTGGCGAAGGAGCTGGCCAGTGCGCGCAAGGTCGGGGCGCTCCCGTACCTGCGCCCCGACGGCAAGAGCCAGGTCACCGTGGAGTACCAGCAGGGCCGTCCGGTCCGGGTGGACAAGGTCGTCATCGCCACCCAGCACGAGCGGGGCGTCCCGCACCAGAAGATCCGGACGGATGTGATCGAGCGGGTCGTCCGGACCGCGGTCCCGGCCCAGTGGCTGGACCACAAGACCACCTACGTCATCAACGGCACCGGGGTGTTCGAGACCGGCGGCCCGCACGGCGACTGCGGCCTCACCGGGCGCAAGATCATCGTCGACACCTACGGCGGCTACGCCCGCCACGGCGGCGGGGCCTTCTCGGGCAAGGACCCGACCAAGGTCGACCGCTCCGCCGCCTACGCCTGCCGCTACGTCGCCAAGAACGTGGTCAAGGCCGGCCTCGCCCGGCGCTGCGAGATCCAGATCGCCTACGTCATCGGCGTGGCCCGGCCGCTCTCGCTCAACATCGAGACCTTCGGCACCGGCACCGTGCCCGACGCCGAGATCAAGGACCGGATCGAGCGGGCGATGGACTTCCGCCCGCGCCACCTGATCGAGCGCTTCGGGCTGCGCCGCCCGATCTACCGCCAGACCGCCGCCTACGGCCACTTCGGCCGGCCCGAGCTGCCCTGGGAGGCGACCGACCTCACGCTCCGCTGAACGGTGCGGAAGCGGCACCCGAGCCCGGGTGCCGCTTCCGCGCTGACCGCCGAAGTGCACCGAAGGCACGCACGGCCAAGTAGCATCCCGTGGCTCGCGCGGCTCGAGAAGCCCGGTCGGCCAAGATTCTCGGGAGGGTGCCGTGCTGAGTCCGGTGCGTATGCGCGAAGTTGCCTTCGGCGTCATCTGCTTCCTGGCGGGCAGTGGATCTGTGGGAATCGCGGCGGGCACATCCGGCGCGGCGGGCGAGTGCACGACTGGCCGACGAGCGCGTTAACGCAGGCAGGAACGATCACGGTGACCCAGGATGCGAGCCTCAACTACGTCATCGGATGTGCGCTGCCGCCGGCGGCCCTGACGCAGCTCTACACGCGGGTCGACCCAGGGTTCGGCTTCAACTATGCGTCGTTCGCCCGGTCCAACTTCCTTGCCAACAGCACCGTGTCGTGGTCCGGCACGAGCTTTTACCCCTTCTCCCCGTTCCCGCAGTTACTGACCGCGACGACCGGTACCGTCTCGCGCACGATCACCGTCAACTGACCCGCGCCAATCCCGACGCGATGAGAAAGGGGAGCCATGGGGCTCCCCTTATCTCTTGTTCGGGGCTGCGGGTGCCGCCCTCGCGCAGCCCGGAGCAGGCGAGTGATCGGGGCACCGGACCCGCGCCCGGCTGGGTTGGGAACGAGGCGCCCACCGAAGCCGAACCGTCGCGTTTCTTTGAAGTTGCCCCGGTTTCGTGGAGCCTCAAACATGAGGTGGATACTTCACGCGAGCGTTGCGCTCACGGTTAGAGTCCGCGGCGGCTTTTTTCAGGATGCCCCGCCACTTGACACTTGCGTAGGCGCGCAAATAGCGTCGTGTTTTGCCGATCCACCGCCGAGTAGGCAGGGAGAGTGGCCGATGAACGGGCTGAGAGGTCGCGTCCCGCGTCGGGTTCTCATCGCGGGGCTGATCGTCGCGTTCGTGCTTGTCGCCACCGGCCTCTACGCGATCGTCGCGCCGCGGCAGGCCATCGCCTCGTCGGCGTCGCTCACGATCCTCGACGGAAGCGTTTCGCTCCAGCGCGAAGGCGGGGCATTCGCGGAGGCGAAGGACGGCGACCTCGTCCGCGCGGGCGACACAGTGAAGACGGGCGACAACAGTCATGCCGTGCTCACGTACTTCGACGGATCGACGGTCTCGCTCGACGCCGATACCGAGCTGCGCATCGAGGAGCTCCAGGCGACGCCCGCCGGCGACATTGTGGTGCGCATGTTCCAGCAGGTCGGAAGCACCTGGCACGTCGTCGGCCGCGAGCTCTCCCGGGACTCCAAGTACGAGCTGCGCACCCCGACCTCGACCGCATCCGTGCGCGGAACCTCGTGGCTCACCGGCGTTCTTCCCAACGGCCAGACGGTTCAGGAGACCGTCGATGGGGTCGTCGCCAACTCCGCCAACGGGGTGGTGGTAGAGACGTCGGCGGGCTTCACCACCACGGTCCAGCCCGGCACCGCGCCCACGCCGCCGCTTCCCGCACCGGAGCCGCCGGCGACGGTCACCGTAGTGCTCGGCGCTCAGACCGCGAACGCCGTGGTCGTCGATCCAAACGGCCGGTCGGTCGGCGTGGCGAACGGTCAGCCCGTGCGCTCGATTCCCGGTTCGACCGTCTCGGTGAACGATCAGGGTCAGCTCGTCATGCGCATCCCGCAGAGCGGCCAGTCTCGGCTGAGCACGCTCGTGCAGACGCCTACCGGCAGCACGCAGCCGGTGCCGATTGCCACGCAGGTGAACGTCCGCGGCGTCGGCACTGTTGCGACCGCGCTCGAGGTGCGTTCGCCGGACGCGAACGGAACGGCGCGCGGCGGCGTCGCTCTCACTCCCGCTGGGGTTGTGGTTCTGCCGCAGGGTGACGCGAATCAGCTCCTCGCGCCGAAGATCGGCGCGCCCCCCCCGCTTCCAGGCGGCGCGGTTCCGTTCATCGGCGGGCAGCAGCCGGGGT
>VGPA01000073.1 GCA_016875665.1 Chloroflexota bacterium
CAGATGCACGCGCACGTCGATGCCCGCAATCCGCGCGATTCGGATCGATCCGGGCATCGACCGAGCATACCGAGAGGCCGGGCTGCTACACTTTGGGACAACGAACATCGCGTCAGGGCTTTCGGGCGGGGCCGGACCGATCGTGGTCGCGGCCCTTTTTTCATGCCCCGCGGGCACAGACGTCGCGGAGAAGGATTGACCATCACACAAGCACGCGAAGCCACCCAGTCCGTGGAAACCGCGGCATTCGGCAGTCTCGAGGTCCGCCACGAGCTCGCCCGCGCGATCGCCGACCTCGGCTTCATGGCCCCCACTCCCATCCAGATCCAGGCCATCCCGGTGCTCCAGAGCGGGCGCGATCTGCTCGCGCAGGCACAGACCGGCACCGGCAAGACCGCGGCGTTCGCGATCCCGGCGCTCGAGCGCATCGATCCGCAGCGCCGGCGCCCGCAGGCGCTCGTGGTCGTCCCAACGCGCGAGCTCGCGGTGCAGGTGACCCGCGAGTTCGCGGCGCTCGGCAAGTACCGCCACGCGCACGAGGTCGCGATCTACGGCGGCGTCTCGTACACCCCACAGGAGCGCGCGCTCCAGCGGGGCGCCAACGTGGTGATCGGCACGCCCGGCCGCCTGCTCGACCACATCGAGCGCGGCACGCTCGCAACGAGCGACCTGTCGTTCGTCGTGCTCGACGAAGCGGACCGGCTCCTGGACATGGGCTTCGCGCCCGAGGTCCGCCGCCTCCTCCGCCGCTGCCCCGACGCGCGGCAGACGGCGCTCTTCAGCGCGACGCTCCCCGGCACCGTACGCGATCTCGCCTACCGCTTCACACGCGAGCCCGCGCAGATCGCGATCGAGCCCGAGAAGGTGAACGTCGACGCGATCGAGCAGGTCTACATCGAGGTCCTGGAGCAGGACAAGGTCGCGGCGCTCGAGGAGCTCTTCCGCCGCTACGACTTCGAGCAGGTGCTCGTCTTCCGCCACACCAAGCGCGGCGTGGACCGCCTCGTGGAATCGCTCCGCGCGCGCAAGCACGAGGTGGCGGCGATCCACGGCGACCTGTCGCAGAAGGAGCGCGAGCGCACGCTCGACGCGTTCCGCGATGGAAAGCTCAAGATCCTCGTCGCGACGAACGTCGCGGCACGCGGACTGCACATCGAGGACATCACGCACGTCGTGAATTTCGATCTGCCCGAGGATGCCGAGACCTTCACCCACCGCGTCGGCCGCACCGGCCGCGCGGGGCGGAGCGGCGTCGCGGTCACGTTCGTCGGCGAGTGGGACTTCGATCAGTTCGACCAGCTCCGCAAGCAGGCGAAGGTGCCGTTCCGCCGCGAAGTCCTCGACCTGTACGAACGCTAGGGAGCGCCGACGAGGCGGCCCTAGGCCGGCGGCACGACGCCCGCGCGCTCGACCGTCCGCGAGATCGCCTCGGGCCGCTCGACCGAGAAGAGGTGCACGCCCTGGAGGCCCGGCGGCGCCCGCAGGTGCACCACAGTCTCCGCGGCGATCGCGATGCCCTCGGCCTCCTGATCCGCCGCGCCCTTGATCCGCTAGACGATCCGCGCGGGAACGGCGATTCCGGGGATCGTTGACATCCGCTCGGCCTGCTGGCCGGAGCGGAGCACCATCACCCCGGCGATGACCGCCAGGCGCGCCGCGCCGCCGGCGCGGACCGCCGCGAGCCACCGCGCGAACACCGCTTCGTCGAAGACCGGCTGCGTCTGCACGAAGTCCGCGCCGACGTTCGCCTTCTCCACGGTCCTCGCGACCTCCTCTTCCATCGGCTGCGCGAAGGGCGAGGCCGTCGCACCGACGAAGTAGTCGGGCGGGCAGTGGATCTCCGCGCCGGAAAGGAACTTCTTCCCCTCGCGCATGCCGAGGGCGGCCCTGAGGATCCCCTGCCCGTCGAGGTCGCGCACGTTGACCGCGTCGGGATGGTCCCCCGCCTTCGGGTCGTCTCCTCTCATGCACAGAACGTTGGGCAGGCCGTGCGCCGCTATGCCCAGCAGGTCGCTCTGGATCGCGATGCGGTTCCGGTCCCGGCCCGTCATCTGCACGATCGGCTCGACCCCCGCGTCGCGCACGAGGAGAGCGGCGGCGAACGACGACATGGCCACCTGCGCCCGGTTCGAGTCCGTTACGTTCGCCGCATCGACGAAGCCCTTCAGGACGCCGGCGTGCCGCCGCACCACGTGCGGATCCGCGCTGCGCGGCGGGTTGATCTCGGCAGTGACCACAAATCCACCCGCCGCAAGCCGTGTCGCAAGCCTCCGGGCGCCATGCGCACTAGACCATACTTGCCGTATGGGAGCCGCCTTCCGAGAGCGCCTGCGCACAGACGTGCTGATCTGCGATGGGGCGATGGGCACGATGCTCTACGCGGGCGGCGTGGCGCTCGACCGCAGCCCCGGCGAGACGAACCTCTGGCGGGCGGACATGGTCCGCGCCGTGCACAGCGCCTACATCGCGGCGGGCGCCGATGTCATCCAGACGAACACGTTCGGCTCGAATCGCCTGCGGCTCGCGCCCTACGGCGCGGGCCGCCAGGTGGTGGAGATCAACCGTGCCGCCGTGCGCGTGGCGCGCGAGGCCCGTGACGCCGCCGGTCGCGACGTCTTCGTCGCCGGCTCGGTGAGCCCGGCCTCGTCCGCGTCGGGCGGGTACAGCGTCCCGATGGACGATCTGCGCGGCGCTCTGCGCGAGCAGATCGAGACTCTCGCCGACGCCGGCATCGATCTGTTCGTCATGGAGACGTTCGGCGATCTCGGCGAGCTGTGCGAGGCGGTGACGATCGCCAAGGCGACCGGGCTCCCGATCGTCGCCCAGCTCACCTTCGCCGAGGACGGCCGCACCCTCGCCGGCGACCGGCCCGGCGACGCCGCGCGCGCGCTCGAGGAGCTCGGCGTGGCGGCGCTCGGAGCCAACTGCACCCTCGGGCCGCAGGGCATCCTCGACGTGATCCGCAGCCTCCGGCCGCACACGACGCTGCCAATGTCCGCGCAGCCGAACGCGGGGCTGCCGACGCTCGTCGACGGCCAGTTCCACTACCCCGCGACGGGGCAGTACTTCGCGCGCTTCGTGCCGGAACTCGTGTCGCTCGGCGTCTCGATCATCGGCGGATGCTGCGGCTCGACGCCGTCGCACATCGCCGCGATCGCCGAGGCCGCGCGGGCGAGCGCACGCCCGGCCCGCCAGGCGCCGAGCGCGCCTGAGCACGGGCCCGACGCGGTCATCGGCTCGCTCGCCGGCCGCATCGCGAGCGGCCGCTTCTTCGTCGCCTGCCAGCTGGAACCGGCGGACGACGACGCGCGTGCGACGTCCGACACACAGGGGCTGCGCGAGCTCGGCGCCGACGCGGTCGCCCTGGGGCCATTCCGGAGCCAGCACGCGCGTCTGTCTCCGATCAGCTTCGCGGTGAGCGCCCGCTCCCGGCTCGGCCTCGACGCCGCCATCAGCGCCGCGCCCTGGGGCATGAGCGCGGCCGGGCTCATGGCGGAGATGCTCGGCGCCCACGCGCTCGGCGTGCGCACGGTCATCTGCGAGCGGGGCACGCCGCCGCCGCGCGGCGACTACCCGCAAAGTGCGCTCGGCGAGCTCGACGAGATCGGCCTGATCCGCCTCCTCGCATCGATGAACCGCGGCATCGACGCGCGCGGCCAGGCGCTCGGGCGCCCGACCGCGTTCGCGATCGGCGCGTACGTCGTTCCCGGCCCGGCACGGCTCGAACGCGAGGTCGCGCATGCGCGCGATCAGGTGGCCGCCGGTGCGACGTTCCTCGTGACGCGCCCCGCGTTCGACGTGGCCTCGGTCGACGCGCTGCTCGCGCGGCTGCCCAAAGTGCCGCTGGTCGTGTCGGTCATGCCGCTGCACGGATTCGCGCACGCCGAGTACCTGCGCTACGAGGGTCCCGAGCTCGACATCTCCGACGCGGTCATGGAGCGCCTCGCCGACGCGGGGGAGGATGCCTCACGGCTGGGCGTCGAGATGGCGCGCGATCTCATCGTCGCCCTGCGCGGACGCGTCGCAGGCGTCCTCCTCCGCTCGGCGAGCGGCGGGGCGGCAGAGATCGGCCGCCTTCTCCAGGCGCTCCCGGGCTAGACGAGTGCCCTCCCGGCCGCAGCCCGCGCCGCGCAAGCAGGCCGCGCTGCAACCCACGAAAGCACCCGCGGCCCCGCCCGAGACGGCGCGGCTCGCGGCGCAGAACGCCACCCTGCGCTCGCTCGTCGAGATCTACGACCGCCTGACCGGCGCCGCGCTGGCCGGCTCGAACGCCGCGGCGATCACATCGCTCTTCGCGGAGCTCATCGCGCAGCCGGTCACGCTCTTCGACCCCGCTCTCGCGCCGATCGCCCGCGCCGACCAGGGGCGCGCGCGCGCGCCCACGCCGCTCGTGGACGACCCGTCCGTGAAGCAGATCCTCGCTTCGGTCGAGGCGGAGCGGCGCCCGCTGAAGCTCCCCGCGCTGCCCGGCTGGTCGGACCTGCCGTCGGTCTTCGCGCCTGTGCTCGCGGGCGACGAGACCCTCGGATACCTGATGACGCTCGTGGACGGCTCGGCGGGCGACCGCTCCGAGCTCGTGCTCCTCGCCTCGCAGCAGGCGGCCACCGTCTGCGCGCTCGCGATCATCCGTGACCGCGCGGCCGCGGACACCGCGAACCGCTTGCGCGAAGACCTCCTCGCGGGACTGCTGCTCACCCACCAAACCGACGAGGCGGAGACGCGCCGCCGGGCGAGCCTCCTCGGCTACGTCGAGAGCCGGCGCTACCGCGTCGTGGCTTGCGCGCTCGCAACCGCACCCGAGGACGACCCGCGCTTGCTCGGCATGCGCCGGCGGCTGCTCGAAGCGCTCGGCGACACCCTGCGCACGATCGCCAAAGACGCGATCGTCGTCGCCCGCACGAACGAGCTCGTCGCGCTCGTCCCGGAGGAAGTGGCCGAGCCGCAAGCGACCCCCGGCGCGCTCAACTCGGCCATCGACCGCCTGCGTCGGTCGTACCCCCAGGCGGCGCTCGCCGCGGGCCTGGGCGCGCTCTGCACCGATCCGACCGAGATCGCGGGGGCGTACGGGCAAGCGCGGCGCGCCCTGACCGCCGCGCTCCGCTTCGGGCGTCTCGGGCGGGTGACGTCGTTCGAGGACCTCGGCGTGTTCCGGCTCCTGCTCGGGGTGCAGGACCCCGGCGAGCTGCGCGCGTTCGCCGAGCGCGTGCTCGGGCCGCTCACCGAGTACGACCGCAAGCACGGCTCGGACCTCGTGAGCACGCTGCGCGCGCACCTGCGGCACAACGGCAGCCTGCAGGGCGCGGCGCGCGAGCTGGGCGTCCACGTGAACACGGTGGGCTACCGGCTGCAGCGGATCGAGGAGATCGGCGGGCTCGACCTCGGGAACGCGGACGACCGGCTCGGGGCCCAGCTCGCCCTCAAGATCGTCGACGGCATCTAGCTCAAGACTTCATCGCCACCACGTGCGCGCACGAGCCGCACACGGCGCGGCGACGCGCCGCTAGAACGCCGCCTTCATCCGCGCGTTGAACTCGGGCGGCGTGTGCGCGTGCTCCTGCGTACCGCGCTGCTCGACCGCGTAGGCGGCGCTCAGCGCCGCGACGCGGCCCCAAGTTTCGACGGACTCACCGCGCAGGAGCCCGCGGAGGAGCCCCGCGCGGTACGCATCCCCCGCGCCCGTTGGATCGAGCACCCGCTTGGGTTTGGCGGCAGGCACGTTCGTGGTCCGTCCGCGCTCGTGCACCACCGATCCGTGCTCGCCCTTGGTCACGACGACCATCGCGGCGAGCTCGCCGAGGCGGTCCTCCGAGTATCCCGTCTTGCTCGCGATCATCGCGATCTCATAGTCGTTCCCGACCACGCACCGCGCGCCGCGCATGCCGTTGACGAGCTGCTCGCCCTCCAGGCGCACGATCTGCTGCCCCGGGTCGTAGACCCACGGGATGCCGAGCGCCCGAGCTTCGTTCACGTGCAGGTCCATGGCGGCCGGGTCGTTCGGCGAAACGCACACCAGCGCCGGGCGCGGCGCCAGCTCCTTCAGCGAAACGGTCGCCGCCGCGCGCATCGCGCCGATGTAGAAGCCGGTGATCTGGTTGTCCGAGAGGTCCGTGGTGATGAAGCCCGAGGCGGTGAAGTCGCCCGGGACGACGCGCGTGGCCTTGGTGTCCACGCCGGCGCGCTCGAGCCAGCCGCGATACTCCTCGAAGTCCTCGCCCACGGTGGCCACCACCTGTGCCTTCTCGCCGAGGAGAGCGAGGTTGTACGCGATGTTCGCCGCCGTCCCGCCGCGGCGCTTGGTCAGCGAGTCCACCAGGAACGAGACGTTCAGGATGTGGACTTTGTCGGGAAGGATGTGGTCCTGGAAGTGCCCCGGGAAGGTCATGATGTGGTCGAACGCGACCGAGCCGCTGCACGCGATCGTCATGGCCGAAACGTAGCGCACCCGCGCATGTCGCGCGGCACCCCCGGGGACGACGCCTGGCCGCCGAGCCGACGATGGAGGCTAGCGCGGTCCGGGCTTGACGTACCGGTAGCCGAACCGGCCCTTGATGCAGAGGTGGCCCATCGTGATGTCCGCGTCCCGCGGTGAGGTCACCTTCACGATCTCGTTGTCCTGCACGTGGAGCTCGAGGGCGCAGCCGACGCCGCAGTAGGAGCAGATCGTCTCGGTGACGGTCTGCT
>VGPA01000074.1 GCA_016875665.1 Chloroflexota bacterium
GGGCGGCCGGGTCGATCGCGCCGTCGTCCGCGAGCGTGATCCGGCGTTCAGCGGCGTGGACCGCCACGCGCACTCCCGCGGCGCGCAGCGGCGCGACGCCGCGCTCGATCTCGACCCACTCGGCCGCGTCGCCGGCGATGAGGTCCGAGCCGGGCCACTCCAGCGCGCAGTCGATCGACTCGCGGGTGACGACCGCGCGCAGCAGGCGCTGGCTGCGGCGGGTGACTTCAAGCAGGTGCGCGGCGGTCGCTTCCCCGTGGCGCGCGATCGCGCTGTCCTGGTTTTCGGCGGTGCCGGTGAGCAGGAACCCGGCGTTCCGGCCGCTCGCCGCGGCGGCGACGGCGCGCGCCTCGAGGAGCACGACCCGCGCGCCACCCTCGGCGAGGGTGAGCGCCGCGACGGTCCCCGCGACGCCGCCGCCGACCACCGCGACGTCCGCGACGAGATCGGCAGCCAGCGACGGCCGCGAGGGCGCGGTCCCGGCGAGCCAGACGCCGGGTGGGGCGTGGTCGGCCGTCAGCTCTCCTTCGGGAACAGGTACTTGTAGGAAAGCCCGCCGACGACGCCGCCGAGGAGCGGGCCGATCCAGTAGACGTACCAGTCCGCGAAGTGCTGCGCCGCCACGGCCGGGCCGAGCCAGCGCGCGGGGTTCATCGCGGCGCCGGTCAGCGGGCCGCCCACGAGGATGTCGATCATCACCGTGAGGCCGATGCCGAAGCCCGCGATCTTCGGAGCCTTCGGCGACACGGCCGTGCCGAGGACCGCCCAGACCAGGAAGAGCGTGAGGACCGCCTCGACGATGATCGCGACCGTCGGCGAGACGCCGGCGCCAAGGCCGGGTGTGCCGAGGTGGGTCTTGTCCGCCGCCGCGCGGGCGACGCTCGAGTAGACGTACAGGAGGAGGAAGCCGGCCGCGAGCGCGCCCACCCCCTGCGCCACCCAATAGGGGAGGACGCGGCCCCAGGCATGCTTGCCGGCGAAGGCGAGGGCGAACGTGACCGCGGGATTGAAGTGGCCGCCCGAAACCGCGCCGAACGCCGAGACCGCGACCGCGAGCGCGATGCCGTGCGCGAGTGCGATGGCGAGAAGGCCTCCTCCGCCTCCCGCTTCGTTCGTGATGATCGCGCCGGCGCCGATGGTGAAGAAGAAGAAGGTGCCAGCCGCTTCCGCGAGGAGGGAGCGCGAGTAATCGTTCATCGAGGGAAGAGGATATCCTCGCCGGCGTGAGTGACTTCCGGCCCGTCGAGGCGAACAAGGCGCGCATCCTCGCGATCAAGCCGGTGGCCCAGGCCACGGCCGAAGAGGCCAACCGCGAGTGGGTCGAGATCGCGGTCGCCCAGGCCAGCGACGTCGGGAACTGGCGGCTGCAACGGCTGCGCGCGAACTGGCGCGAGGAAGTCGAGCGTCCGGTGGAGTGGGAGTGGGTCTACACCTTCGGCTCCCCGGCATTCGTCACCGCCGGCGAGATCTACCGCATCCACTCGGGCTCGCGCGTCCGCGCCGCCGTTCACCCGCTCGCCGACGACCTGGTCCAGGGGCGCAAGCACGTCTATGCGGCGGGCCCCCTCGCGAACGCGCGCACCCGCTGGGAGCGCGGCGACTACGTGCGCCTGGTGGACGCGTTCGGCACGGTGATCGACGAGGTGGTGGTCTGGCCGGCCGAGGAGCCCGCGACGGCCTGACGCCTACCCCCGGTCCGAGGCATTCCCGCTCGGCAGGGGAAATGCCTGAACGTATGGTTTCCGGTGATGGGCATCGTGATCGAGTGCGTGCCGAACGTGAGCGAGGGCCGGCGCGCCCACGTCGTGGACCGGCTCGCGGCCGCGATCGAGGGCGTGCCGGGCGTGCGTCTGTTGGACCGCACCAGCGACCACGACCATCACCGCTCCGTCTTCACCTTCGCCGGCGCGCCGGATGCCGTCGGCGAGGCCGCGCTGGCCCTGGTCGCGGGCGCCATCCCGCTGATCGACCTGCGCTCGCACGAGGGCGTTCACCCCCGCATGGGCGCGATCGACGTGCTCCCGTTCGTGCCGCTCGGCGATGCGCGGATGGAGGACGCCGTCGCGCTCGCGCACCGCGTCGGAGGCGAGATCGCCCGCCGCCATGACCTGCCCGTGTACTTCTACGGGCGCGCCGCCCTCACGGAGGAGCGCCGCATCCTGGCCGCCGTCCGGCGGCCCCGCTTCGAGGGTCTCCCATCCGTGATCGGCTCGACGCACCGGCCCGACGCCGGTCCGTCGCGCGTCCATCCGACCGCCGGCGCGATCGCGGTCGGCGCACGCGCGCCGCTCATCGCGTTCAACGTCGAGCTCGGGACGGCGGACGTCGCGGTGGCACGCCGGATCGCCCGGCGGATCCGCGAGTCGTCGGGCGGGCTCCGCGCGGTGCAGGCCATCGGCCTGGCGCTCACGTCGCCCGCCCGCGCGCAGGTGTCGTGCAACCTGCTCGACCACCGCGTGACGCCGCTTGCCGTCCTCTACCGCGCGATCGCCGCGGCGGCACGCGACGAGGGGGTCGCGCTCGGGCGGAGCGAGCTTATCGGCCTGATCCCCCTCGAAGCGGCCGCGCAGGCGGCCGGCGCGGCGCTCGGTCTCGACCTCCGGCCGGACCGGATCATCGAGTCGCACCTGACGTGACCGGCGAAGTACGCTTGCACGGCGGCGTGCACACCACCGCAGGAGGTATCGCGACCGCATGAAGATCGCCGTCTACCCGGGGTCGTTCGACCCACCCACCAACGGACACATCGACATCGTCGCCCGCGCGTCCCGCATCTTTGATCGGGTGATCGTGGGCGTGGGCGCGAACGTCGCCAAGAAGACCTCGTTCACCGCCGAAGAGCGTGTCACGCTGATGCGCGAGTCCTGCGCCGACCTTCCGAATGTGGACGTCGTCGCCTTCGACGGGCTGACGGTCGAGTTCGCCCGCGCGCAGCAGGCGCGCTTCGTCATTCGGGGCATCCGGGCGCTCTCGGACTTCGAGTATGAGTTCGAAATGGCGAACATGAATCGCCAGCTCGCGCCCGAGATCGAAATGATCTTCCTCATGCCCTCACCCGAGTTCCTGTTCTTGTCGGCGTCTCGGGTCAAAGAGCTCGTCGCGTTCGGCGTGTCGGTCGAGCGCTACGTCCCCAACGCGGTCGCGCGGCGACTCAAGCGATGAGCGAGCTCCTGCTCGCGGTCGACGTCGGCAACACGAACGTGGTGTACGGCGCCTACCGCGACGGCCGCCTCGTCCGCACCTGGCGCACCGCGACGGACCCGTCGCGCACCCACGACGAGCTGGCCGTGACGGTCGACGGGCTCCTCGCGCAGGCCGAGCTCCGTCTCGCGCAGGTCGATGGGATCGTGCTCGGCAGCGTCGTCCCGCCGCTCACCGCGAGCTTTTCCCGTCTCGGCTCCGATCATCTGCGCAAGCCCGTGCTTGTGATCGGGCCGGGCGTGAAGACCGGCGTGCGGCTGCGGGTGGACAACCCCAGTGAGGTGGGCGCCGATCGCATCGCGAACACGCTCGCGGCGCACCGCCGCTACGGCGGCCCGGCGATCATCGTCGACTTCGGCACGACCACGAACTTCGACGTCATCTCCGCGGAAGGCGACTTCCTCGGCGGCTCGTTCGCGCCGGGCCTCGAGGTGGCGGCGGAGTCGCTGGTCAGCCGCGCCGCGCGGCTGTTCCGCGTGCCGCTCACCGCGCCGAAGGAAGCGATCGGGCGCAACACCGCGGACTGCATGCGCTCGGGCATCGTGTTCGGCTACGTCGGCCTGGTCGAGGGGCTGCTGACGAGGCTGATCGCCGAGCTCGCCCCCGCGACCCCGCGTGTGCTCGCCACGGGCGGCCTCGCCTCGATGATCGTGCCGCTCGCGCGCGGCATCGAGCGCGTCGACGAGGACCTCACCCTGGAAGGCCTGCGGATGCTCTGGGAGCTCAACCGGTGATCGCCGCGGTACGCGGCAAGCGCATCGTGCTCGGGGTCACCGGATCGATCGCCGCGTACAAGATGATCGACTTCGCACGGAAGCTCACCCAGGCCGGCGCGCAGGTGCAGGTGGTGCTCACCGAGTCGGCGACGAGGTTCGTGCAGCCGCTGGCGTTCCAGGCGGTCACGGGCGTGCCGCCAGCGAGCGACATGTTCGCCCTCGAGGATGACCGGGTCGCCGGGCACGTGGCCATGGGCCGCGCCGCCGACGCGGTGCTCGTCGCACCCGCCACCGCGCAGACGCTCGCGAAGCTCGCCCACGGCTTCGCCGACGACCTGGTCGCGACGACGGTGCTCGCCGCGCGCGGGCCGGTCCTGGTCGCGCCGGCGATGGAGACGCGAATGTGGCTGAGCGCGGCGACGCAGGAGAACGTGGCGCGCCTCGCGCAGCGCGGCATCGTGGTGATCCCGCCCGAATCGGGCGAGCTCGCTTCCGGCGAGATCGGCGAGGGGCGCCTCGCGTCGCCGGATGCTCTCGCCGCGGCCCTGGATCGTGCGCTCGGCGGGCCGGGTCCGCTCGCCGGGCGGCGCGTCGTCGTGACCGCGGGCCCGACCGCCGAGCCGCTCGACCCGGTGCGCGTCCTCACCAACCGCTCCAGCGGGAAGATGGGCTACGCCGTGGCGGAAGCCGCGCGCGACGCCGGCGCCGAGGTCACGCTCGTGTCCGGGCCGGTCGCGCTCGCCGTTCCCGCCGGCGTGGCGTGCGTCCGGATCGAGACGGCGCTGCAGCTGCGCGACGCCGTGCTTGCGGCGCTTCCGGGCGCGGACGCGGTGGTGATGGCCGCGGCCGTCGCCGACTACCGCCCGGCCGAGACCGCCGAGGGCAAGATCAAGAAGGAGCGCGGGGGCGGGGAGCTGGCGCTGCGTCTGGTGGAAAACCCGGACGTGCTGCGCGCGGTCGTCGCCGCGCGGAAGCCGGGGACGCTCGTCGTGGGGTTCAAAGCCGAGACGGGCGATGCCGTCGGTGCCGCCGAGCGCATGCTGCGCGACAAGGGGCTCGATCTCGTGGTCGCGAACGACGTGACGAGCGCGGGATCGGAATTCGGCTCCGACACCGACGAGGTGGCGTTCGTCTCGGCCGCCGGCAGCGAGCGTCAGCCGCTGCTCCCCAAGCGGGAGGTGGCGCGGCTCTTGGTGGGACGCATTTCGGTGGCCCTGTCGGGTAGGGGTACTCTCTAGGCGACACGCCGGGACTCCGGAAGGAGCCTGGACGGAGGTACGACATGGACCAGCTGCAGTACGGCGGCAAGGCGACGGCCCCGCGGAGCAAGGTCACGATCCCCGACCTGCTCGCCATGAAGCGCAAAGGCCAGCGCTTCACGATGCTCACGGCGTACGACGCCCCGACGGCGCGCTTCGTCGAGCAGGCGGGCATCGACGTCATCCTCGTCGGCGACTCGGTCGCGAACGTGGTGCTCGGCCACTCGTCGACCCTGCCGGTGACGATGGACCAGATGGTCAGCCACGCGGCGGCCGTGTCGCGCGGCGCGTCCCGCCCGCTGCTGGTGGGCGACATGCCGTTCGGCTCGTACCAGGCTTCGCCCGCGGACGCGATGCGCAACGCGTCGCGCTTCCTCAAGGAGGCGGGCATGGACGCCGTGAAGCTCGAGGGTGGCGTGGAAGTCGCGGACACCGTGCGCGCCCTCACCCGCAACGGCATCGCGGTGATGGGCCACGTGGGGCTCACGCCCCAGCGCGCGGCGCAGCTCGGTGGGTTCAAGGTCCAGGCCAAGACCGCGGACGCGGCGCGCGCCCTCGTGGACGCCGCGCTCGCGCTCGAGGAGGCGGGCTGCTTCTCGGTGGTGCTGGAGGCGGTGCCGGTCCAGGTTGCCGCCCTTGCGACCGAGCGGCTTTCCATCCCGACGATCGGCATCGGCGCGGGCAACGTCTGTGACGGGCAGGTGCTGGTGTTCCACGACGCGCTCGGACTCGGCATGGGCGACTTCAAGCCCAAGTTCGCGAAGCGCTTCGCGGAGCTCGGCCCCGTGATCGTGGAAGCGCTCCGCGAGTACGACGCCGAGGTCCGCGCGGGGACGTTCCCGGCCGACGAGCACTCCTTCCACATGAAGGAGGGCGAGGCCGCCGAGCTCGCGCGCGGCGAGGCCGCCACCAAGCCCCGCGCGGTCTAGGCCGTGCGCATCGCGGTGATCGGCCTGGGCGTGATCGGGCGGACGATCGCCGACGCCCTGGCCGGACACGCCGACGTGGTCCGGGTGGACCGCACGCGGGCTCCGCTCCGCGCGGGCGAGAACGCGGTCGATGCGGCGCTGGTCACGGTCAAGACCCCGGGCACCCGCTGGGCCGCCGAGGCCGCGGCGGCCATCCTCGCCCCCGACGGCATCGCCGTCACGCTCCAGAACGGTCTCGGCAACCGCGACGCGCTCATCGAGCGGTTCGGGGCCGACCGCTCGCTCATGGGCGCCGTCTACTTCGGCGCGTATGAGGAACCGGACGGGAGCCTGCGCACGTTCGGTCCGCGGCGCATCACGCTGGCGCGCCCCGCCGAGCCGGGGCCGCGCGCGCGGACGGAAGGCCTGGCGGCCGCTCTTCGCGCCGCGGGCTTCACGGTCGAGCTCGCCGACGAGGTGCTGCCGCTCCTCTGGGCGAAGATCGCGGTGAACGTCGCCGTGAACCCGGTCACCGCGATCCTCGGCCTTCGCAACGGCGGCATCGCCGGGCATGCCGGGGGAGCCGTGCTCGCGGA
>VGPA01000075.1 GCA_016875665.1 Chloroflexota bacterium
CGCTCGAGCCCGGAGAGCCGGCGGAGTTGCATCTCGAGGATCGCCTTGGCCTGGGCCTCGGACAGCTTGAAGTCGCTGCGCATCTTCTCGATCAGGAGCGCCTCCTGCCCTCGGTGGGCGCGGATCAGCTTGATGAGCGCGTCGAGGTGCTGGTGGGCGAGCTTCAGGCCCTCGAGGATGTGCGCCCGCTCCTTGGCCTTGCCGAGATCGAACTCGGTGCGGCGGCGGATGACCTCGCGCCGGTAGTCGACGTGGTGCTGGAGGATCTCTTTCAGCCCGAGCGTGCGGGGCTGGTTCTCGACCAGGGCCAGCATGTTCAGATTGAACGCCGACTGCATCGCGGTGTGCTTGTAGAGGTTGTTGAGCACCCGCTCGTAGGAGTCGTCGCGCTTCACCTCGATCACGACGCGCATGCCGTCGCGGTCGCTCTCGTCGCGGATGTCGGAGATGCCGGCGAGCTTCTTCGCGCCCACGAGCTCCGCGATCTTCTCGATCAGCGAGGCCTTGTTCACCGCGTAGGGCAGCTCGCTGACGATGATCGCGTCCCGGCCACCCTTGAGCTCCTCGCGGTACGCGCGGGCGCGCATGAGGATGCGGCCGCGCCCGTTGGCGTAGGCGCGGCGGATCGCGTCCACCCGCTCGGACTTCCCGGTCTCGATGTTCTTCTGCTCTTCGTAGCGGAAGATCACCGCGCCGCCGGGGAAGTCCGGGCCCTTGATCGTGTCGCAGAGGTCGTCGGTGGTGAGGTCGGGGTCGTCGATCAGCCGCTTGGTGGCCTCGATCACCTCGCGCAGGTTGTGCGGCGGGATGTTCGTGGCCATGCCCACGGCGATGCCGGCGGAGCCGTTCACGATGAGGTTCGGAAGGCGCGCCGGGAGGACCGTGGGCTCCTGGTGGCGGCTGTCGTAGTTGGGCAGCCAGTTGACGGTGTTCTTGTCGATGTCGGCGAGCAGTTCCGCGCTCACGGCGGCGGGGCGGGCCTCGGTGTACCGCATTGCCGCGGCGGGATCGTCGTCGATCGAGTTGTGGACGAAGATCCCCGCCGCGAGCGCGAAGTTCTGCGTGACGTCGACCGTGAGGTCGTAGACGTCGGCGCGGCCCGCGGGCTCGACCGAGGTGACCTGGGCGGAAAGGCTGGCCGGAATCGGGAACGCGCCGGTGCGGTGCAGCCGCTCGGGGATCGCCGTGCGCGCGAACGGCATGAGCCGGTCCTTGGGCTTGAGCTGACCCGCCTCGCGGTACGTGCCGTCGCGCAGCATGAACCGGTGGTCCGCCGTGGCGGTGATCGACTCGCCCGTGGCGAGCGTGACCTTCACCACGGGGTCTTTGCGGCGGACCAAGCGCGGGGTGCGGATCGGCTTGATGCGCACGTTGCGGTGCGCGTCGACGGTGAACACCTCGGAACGCTCCCCGTGCCGGGTCATCTCGACCAGCTCGGCGATCGTCTTGTGCTCGCCGTTCACCAGCTCGATCTTGGTGTCGCCGGCGAGGCAGCCGAAGTTGCCCTGGCCCTGGATGAGCGGGTAGCGCATCGAGAAGTCTTGCGCCATGCGGACGAGCGCGTCGTAGATCGCGACGTCGCCATGCGGGTGGTACTTGGCCATCACCTCGCCGACGATCGCGGCGGACTTGCGGTACGGGCGGTCGCTCCGCAGCCCCATCTCCTGAGCGGCGAAAAGGATGCGGCGCTGCACCGGCTTGAGGCCGTCGCGCACGTCGGGCAGCGCCCGCGACACGATGACCGACATCGCGTAGTCCAGGTACGCCTGGCGCATCTCCTGCTGCAGGTCGGTGGGGAGGACGCGCTCCTCGCCGCCGGGCTGATCGATCATGTGCCTTCCTTCTGGCCGAGTGCCGCCTGGATCCGGTCGAACATCCCGGGCGGGATGCGGTAGCGCCGCTCGAGCTCGCCGCGCCGGTCTTCCGGCATGCGGAGGAACGTCGCCGTCGCCTCCGCGAGGACTTCGCCGCCTTCGCGCTTGATCGCGCCCGCGGTCTCGATCATGCGGCCGCGGTCGCGGACGATCTCACCGCTGACGACCAGCGGCTCCCCCACCGGCACGGGTTTGCGGAACTTGAGCCCGAGCCGCGCGGTGACCGCCCAGACGCCGCTCTGGAAGATGGCCCACCCCATGGTCTCGTCGAGCAGCGCGGTGACGACGCCGCCGTGCACCGTGCCGTCGTAGCCCTGGTGCCGCCGCTCGGGTGTGAAACGCACCTCGGACCTGCCCGGCGCGGCCTGCATGTCCATGTGCAGGCCGTGCGGGTTCTCGGTCCCGCAGCCGAAGCACCAATGGCCGAAGTCGACACCCAAAGACGCAAGGCTCGTCGTCATGACCTAGAAGACGGCCTTCATACGTCGAGCGCCGCCTTCTTCGCGTTCGCCATGATCCACTTCTTCCGGCCCTCGACCTCGTTGCCCATGAGCTCATCGAAGACCTCGTCCGCCTTCTCGGCGTCCTCGAGCGTGACGCGTCGCAGCGTGCGCGTCGCGGGGTTCAGCGTGGTCTCCCACAGCTGGTCCGCGTTCATCTCGCCGAGACCCTTGTACCGCGCGATGGCCGGGTCGCGGCCGCCCTTGCCGTCATCGGTCCCTTCGTCGGTCGACGCGGACGCCGCCTCGGCGGCCTCCGCCTCCGCCTCCGCCTCGCCCTTGGCGCCCTTGCCCTTCGCCTTGGTCGTCTTCTTGCGGTCGTCGCGGCGTTTGGCGGCCAGCGACTTCAGCTCCTTGATCGCTTTGTCGCGTTCGGAGTCCGAGTAGGCCCAGCGCACTTCGCGGCCGAGCTGGAGCCGGTAGAGGGGCGGCTGGCCGATGAAGACGCGGCCCGCGTCGATGAGGGGGCGGAAGTGGCGGTACAGGAGGGTGAGGAG
Source organism: Chloroflexota bacterium (assembly GCA_016875665.1). Lineage (GTDB taxonomy): Bacteria > Chloroflexota > Limnocylindria > P2-11E > P2-11E > SHYN01. Next base: position 2,872 of record VGPA01000075.1, read on the forward strand.
CAGCGTGCGGATGTGCGATCCGTCGACGTCCGCGTCGGCGAGCAGGATCGTCTTGCCGTAGCGGAGCTTCGACATGTCGAAGAAGTCGCCGATGCCAGTGCCGAGCGCGGTGATGATCGCGCGGATCTCCTCGTTGCCGAGCATCTTGTCGGCGCGCGCCTTCTCGACGTTGAGGATCTTGCCGCGCAGCGGCAGGATCGCCTGGAAGCGCCGGTCGCGGCCCTGCTTGGCGGAGCCGCCGGCCGAGTCGCCCTCGACGATCACGAGCTCGCTCCGCTCGGCGGAGCGCTCGGAGCAGTCGGCGAGCTTGCCCGGGAGCGAGAAGCCGTCGAGCGCGCCCTTGCGCAGCACGAGATCGCGCGCCTTGCGCGCCGCTTCACGTGCGCGAAACGCGGTCAGGCACTTCTCGACGATGCGCCGCGCGTCCTGCGGGTTCTCCTCCAGGAACGTCCCGAGCGCGTCGTTCACCGCGGAGGCGACCTGACCCTGCACCTCGGCGTTGCCCAGCCGGGTCTTGGTCTGACCCTCGAACTGCGGCTCCTTGATCTTGATCGAGATCACCGCGGTGAGGCCTTCGCGCACGTCCTCGGCGGTGAGGTTGGGGTCCGCCTCCTTGAGCGCGCTGATCTTCCGCGCGTGCGCGTTGATCGTGCGCGTGAGGGCGGTGCGGAAGCCGGTCAGGTGGGCGCCGCCGTCCATGGTGTTGATGTTGTTCGCGAAGGTGTGGACCTTTTCGCCGAAGGAGTCGTTGTACTGGAGCGAGGCCTCCACGACTGTGTCGTTCTCGAAGGAGCGCTCCACGTACACGGGGCGGTGGAGCGGCTGGACGCTCTTGTTGAGGTGGCGCACGAAGGACACGACCCCGCCGTCGAAGTAGAAGGACTCGTCGCCGCCGGTGCGTTCGTCGTGAAGCGAGAGCCACAGCCCCTTGTTGAGGTACGCGGTCTCGCGCAGCCACTGCACGACGATGGCCGCGTCCCACTCGATCACCGGGAACATCTCCGGATCCGGCGTGAACGTGGTGATCGTGCCGGTCGGATTCGGACGCTCCTTCCAGATCAAGGCCGGCGGCGCGAACTTGCCCTTGGCGATCTGCTTCACCTTGGATGTGGGCTTGCCGCGCTCGTAGGTCTGCTCGAACACCTTCCCGTCGCGGTGCACCTCGACGCGCAGCCACGTCGAGAGCGCGTTGACGACCGACACACCCACCCCATGGAGACCGCCCGAGACCTTGTAGCCCGCGCCGCCGAACTTGCCGCCGGCGTGGAGGATCGTGTGCACGACCTCGAGCGCCGACTTGCCGGTCTGCTTTTGGATGTCGGTCGGGATGCCGCGGCCGTTGTCGGCCACCGTGATCGTCTTGTCGGCGTGGATCGTCACGTCGATGCGGTCGCACGTGCCGTTCATCGCCTCGTCGATCGAGTTGTCGAGGACTTCGCGGATGAGGTGATGGAGGCCGCGCAGGTCGGTGGTGCCGATGTACATGCCGGGGCGCCGGCGGACCGCCTCGAGCCCCTCGAGGACCTGGATGTCCTTCGCCGAGTACGTACCCCCGGCCTTGGTCTCCGTCGTCTTGATCGCCACGCAGCCTCCTCTACTTGCCCGCGCGAGTGAGCAGCTCGTACAGCCGTTCGAAGTCTTCGCTGGTGTAGAACTCGATCGCGATGCGGCCGCCCTTGTTGGCGCCGCGGGTGATCTCCACCTTGGTTCCCAGCGCCGCCCGCAGCTCGGCCTCCGCCTGAGTCGTCTCTGGATCGTTGTCGCGCAGGCGCGAGCGGCGAACCGGCCTGCCCGCGGGGTGGACCATCTTGCGAGCCAGTGCTTCGGCCTCGCGCACCGAAAGGTTCTTCGCGAGGATCTCACCCAGCGCGTTGATCGCCTCCGAAAGCGGCAGGGGGAGCAGCGCGCGGAGATGTCCTTCGCTGATCTTCCCCTCGACGACCGCGTCCTGGAGCATCTGCGGCGCGCCGAGCGCGCGCAGCGTGTTCGCGACCGCCGGGCGCGACTTCCCAACCCGTTCCGCAAGCTGCTCCTGCGTGAGGTCGTACGTCTCCATGAGGAGCTTGTAGGCCCGGGCCGTCTCGATGGCGTTGAGATCCGCGCGCTGGAGGTTCTCCACGAGCGCGAGCTCGAGGCGGTCGCTGACCTCCTCGCGGATCACGGCGGGGATCGACGTCTTCTGCGCGAGGCGCGACGCGAGCACGCGGCGATGCCCCGCGACGAGCTCGAAGTCGTCGCCTTTGCGCGAAACCACAATTGGTTGCAGGACGCCGTGCTTCTGGATTGAGGCCGCGAGGGCGTCCAACTCCCCCTTGTCGAAGGTCTGGCGTGGCTGCTGGGGGTTTGGCACGACCCGCTCAAGCGGAATCTCCGAGGCGGCCGGGCGCGGTGCTGCCTGCGTCGTGGCCGGCGTCTGGCCCAAAAGCACATCGAGTCCCCGGCCGAGTCCCCCTCTTGCCATCAGACCACTCCTCCCATCGCAATCGGCACGGTCGCCGCCATGCGCTGCCAGAGCTCCGCGGCCAGCTCGTCGTAGGCGGCAGCGGCCCTCGAACCGGGGTCGTACATGCTGATCGGAAGGCCGTGGCTGGGCGCCTCAGCGAGTCTGACGGCGCGCGGGATGCGGACGTTCGCCACCAGATCCGGAAAGTGCCGGTGGACCTCCTCGGTGACTGCCATCGAGAGACGGTTGCGGCGATCCTCCATGGTCAAGACGATCGCCAGCACTTTGAGCCGCTCGTTGAGCCGGGCCCTGACCGCCTCAATCGTCGTCAGCAGCTGAGCCAACCCCTCGAGCGCATAGAACTCGCACTGGACCGGAACGATGACGGCGTCGCCAGCCGCCAGCGCGTTGATCGTCAGAAGGCCGAGTGCCGGCGGGCAGTCGATCATCACCGTGTCGTATCGGGAGGCCTGCTTGAGCGCGTCCCTCAGCCGATACTCGCGAGCCAGCATCGGTACGAGCTCGACCTCCGCGCCGGCCAGCTCGCTCGATGACGGCACGAGATCGAGGCCCTCAACGGGTGTCGGCGAGACGTTGTCCGCCAGGACGCCGTCTCGAAGAACCAGGTCGTAGACCGAGCGAGATCCGTCCTTCTTCACGCCAAGCCCGCTCGTGGCGTTCCCCTGTGGGTCCAGATCGACGAGCAGGACCCTCTGGCCGCGACCAACCAGGGACGCGCTAAGGCTGATGGCGGTAGTCGTCTTTCCCACCCCGCCCTTTTGGTTGGTCACAACGAGGGTGCTCACGACGCTGTGGCCTGGAGGCCAGACCAGCGATCGATGGCATCGTTCTTGATCCGGTAGCGCTCGCACATGGCATAGAAGCGTCCTGCGACATGCGGGTCGAGGCGATCGAGGTGCCGCTCGATGAGCGGAACCACCTCATCGCGCAGATAGGACCCGCGCAGCATCCACTGGTAGTATCGGCGCCCCGAGTGATCGTAGGGCCCGTAGAGGCGACCGCCAGGCACTGCGCGCTCAAGCCATCGGAATGTCTGCTCATGCCGGGTGTGCATCCGGATGGTTATCTGAGGCTGCTTCCCGTCGCCACCGAAGTGACCCTCCCCCAGCAAGAGACCGAGGAAGAAGCCCACGGACATGTCGTCGAGCTCAAGCACGATTCACGGGAAACAATACAGTGAAACAAAGTAGGACGCGATGAGAGCCCGCACTGGGAGCTCCGGAGCCCGTCATGGAGGGTCATATTCTACTCCAAACCGGGTGTTTACGCCTAATCA
>VGPA01000076.1 GCA_016875665.1 Chloroflexota bacterium
TTGATGACGTCGGCGAGCGGCTGGAGCAGGCCCAGCGGGCCGACGCGGTCCGGCCCGACGCGCGCCTGCATGCGCGCGATGATCCGGCGCTCGGCAAGGATCACGTACGCCCCCGCCGTGAACACGACGAACAGCAGGCCGACCGACTTGAGCGCGGCCGCAAGAAGGTCGTTCACGGCTTCGCCACCTCGACGCGCGGCATCGGGTCGTGCCACGCGAGCAGCACGTTCGTGCGGACGCCCCGCGCGTTCTCCGGAAGGAAGGCGCGTCCGCGCGGCATCGCGGCCACGATGCGGGCGCCGGCGCGCACGCGACCGTAGCGGCTCCGCACCACCACCTGGTCCCCGTCCGCGATGCCCCGCGCCGCAGCGTCCTCCGGGTTGAGGTCGATCGCCCCGGGCGGCATCGCGTCGAGCAGGCGGTCCGAGCGCGCGAGCATCGCGCCGTCGCCGATGAGCAGCGGCGCGGTCATCAGCACCAGGCCATCTCCGGCCGGCAGGGGAATCGCGGGCACGTCCTCGTACGGTCCGCGGTCCGGACGGTGGTGCGGCACGAGCTCACCCGGCTCCGCGACGCCGTGCGGCTGGTCGGCCGTGCGCAGGTGCCCCTCGCCCGCGGAGAGCGGCACCGCGGGAAGGCTCACCCCGAGGCGAATGGGGCTCACGCGCGCCGAGCCCGGCATGCCGAGCGGCCAGCCGCCCGGCGCGAAGAACGGCTTCTGCGTCGTGACGCCGCGGCTGGCCGGCGTCTGCCCGGCGTACACGCCGTACACGCCGCCCGGCGCCGCCGCGACGCGCGTGCCGGGGCCGGGAGCGCCGGTGGCGGGCAGCGCCGCGGCCATCTCCGGCCGGCGCTCGGGCCGAACCATCAGCTCGCTCGCGGGCTCACGCAGGTCGAGCCGAGCGGCGATGTCGAGGAGGATCGAGAGGTCGGCGCGCGCTTCGCCCGGCGGCTGCACGACCGGCGCGATGGCCTGGCTACGGCCCTCGATGTTGGTCATCGTGCCCGACTTCTCCGCGAGCGCCGCGGCGGCGAGGACGATGTGCGCCTTGCCCGCGGTCGCCGAGGGCGCGATGTCCTGCACGATCAGGAGGTCCACCGCCGAGAGCGCGCGCTCCACGAGTGCGCGGTCGGGGAAGGTGCGCAGCGGATCGACGCCGACCAGATAGAGCGCCTTGATCCGGCCTTCCGCCGCGGACGCCAGGATCTGCCCGCCCGCGACGCCGCCCGGCCGGGGCACCAGGCCGGTGCGATGCGCACCGATCGCGTTCGGCGCGCGCTCGAGCACCCCGGTCCGGCGGAGCGCGCCCTCGCCGTGCACGGCGAGTGCGAGGTTCGCGAGCGCGCGTGCGACCCGCTCGCCGTCGGCGCGCGACTCGAGGGTCGCGCCCGCGAGGTAGAGCGGCGCTGTGGCCGCGCGCAGGCGGCGCGGTGGGTCCGCGGCGAACGCCGCGATCGCATCCGCCTCGCCGCCCGGATCGGTGCGCACGACGATCGCCGCATCCTGGTCGACCTCCATCGGCCGGGCCGCGAGCACGTAGAGCGGCGCCCCGCGCCGGAGCGCCTTCCGCAGGCGGAGCCACAGGATCGGCAGCTCCTCCGAGAGGTCGCAGGCGACGAGCACGACCGCGTCGGTGCGCTCCGCCTCGGCGAAGGTGATGGGCAGGCCGGCGAGATCCTCGAGCGCGCCGCCGGAGCTCCGCGCCGCGCTGCGGTGGTCGATGTACGGGGTCTGGAGGCTCCGGCCGAAGATACGCTGGAGGACGGCGCACTCCTCGTCGGTCAGGCGCGACCCGCCGATCACGCCGATGCCGGCGCCGCCGTGCTGGTCGGCGACGTCGCGCAGGCGGCGGACCGTCTCGTCGAGAACGTCGTTCCACCGGGCCGGGACGAGCTCGCCGCCCTGCCGCAGGAGCGGCCGCTCGAGGCGCGGCGCCTGGCTCACGTACTCGAAGCCGAAGTAGCCCTTGTCGCACAGCCAGACTTCGTTGACCTCTTCCTGCTGCCGCGGCTTCACCCGGACCACCTGCCCCGCGCGGGCCTCGTAGCGGACGGCGCAGCCCACCGAGCAGTGGCCGCACACCGAGTCCCCGTACGCGAGATCCTGCGGTCGGGCGCGGAAGCGGTACGGCTCGCTGGTGAGCGCCCCGCACGGGCAGAGCTCGACGATGTTGCCCTGGAACTTGGAGCGGAGCGGCCGCTCCGCGAACGTGCCGAGCACGCTCTCGGCGCCGCGGCCGCGGAACGCGAGCTCCGCGTCACCCGCGACCTCGTCCATGAAGCGGGTGCAGCGGTAGCACACGATACAGCGCTCCATGTCGAGCATCACGAGGGGCGAGAGCGGCGCGGCCTTCGCGCCCCGCCGCTTCGACATGTCCCATCGCGTCGCGGACGGCCCGTAGAGGTGCGAGTAGTCCTGGAGCGGGCACTCTCCCGCCGCGTCGCACACCGGACAGTCGAGCGGGTGGTTCACCAAGAGCATCTCGAGCACCGATCGCCGCGCGGCCGCGACCTCCGGCGTGCCGGTGTGCGCGACCATCCCGTCGGCCACCGGCGTGGTGCACGAGGTCTGGACGCCGGGCATCTTCTCGATCTGCACCGCGCACAGGCGGCATGCCCCCGCGATCGAGAGCTTGGGGTGGTAGCAGAAGCGCGGGACGTGGATCCCCGCCGCGCCCGCCGCCTCGATCAGCAGCGTGCCCGCCGGAACGGAGACCGTGACGCCGTCGACCGTGACGTTCAGGTCAGGCATGCGCGGGCACCTTCAGCGGACAGCCGCCCGCTGCGTGCGCGGCGAAGTGCTCGGGGAACTTGCGGAGCGCACCCAACTGCGGCGCGGCCGCGAAGCTGCCCAGCGCGCACAGCGTCTTCGCGTTCATCTGCTCGCTGATGCTCTTGAGCGTCGCGACGTCGGACGCCCCGCCCAGCCCGGTGTTGAGCCGCTCGAGCAGGCGGTGCTGCCAGACCGTGCCTTCGCGGCACGGCACACACTTTCCGCACGACTCGTGGCGGAAGAACTTCGCGAACCGCTCGAGCGTCTTGAGGATGCACACGGACTCGTCCATGACGATGATGCCGCCCGCGCCGAGCTCGGTGCCGATTTCGCGCAGCGCGTCGTAGTCCATCGCCACGTCGATCTCGCTCTCGACGAGCGCCGTCGACGCGGCCGCGCCGGGGATCACGAACCCGAGACGCTTGCCGTCGCGGATCCCGCCCGCGTGCTCCTCGATCAGCTCGCGCAGGGGCGTGCCCATCGGACGCTCGTACACGCCGGGGCGGCGGACGTGGCCGGACATGCAGTAGAGCATCGTGCCCGGCGCGGTCGCCGGCCCGATGCTCTTGAACCAGTCCGCGCCGCGATCGACGATGTCGGTCACGCTCGCGAGTGTCGCGACATTGTTGATGACCGTCGGCTTGCCGAAGAGCCCGACCACCGCCGGAAACGGGGGGCGCGAGCGCGGCTGCGGCCGCCGCCCTTCGATCGACTCCAGGAGCGCGGTCTCCTCGCCGCAGATGTAGGCGCCGGCGCCGCGGAAGACGTGCACCTGGCACGAGAAGCCGCTCCTGAGGATGCGCTTGCCCACGTAGCCCTTCGCGCGCGCTTCGGCGATGGCGCGCTCGAGGAGCCTGGCGCCCTGCACGTTCTCGCCGCGGATGTAGATGTAGGCCTCGCTGATCCCGACCGCGTAGCAGCACAGCAGGATGCCCTCGATCACCAGATGCGGATCGGCGTCGATGAGCACGCGGTTGTTGAACGTCCCGGGCTCGCTCTCGTCGGCGTTCACCGCGAGGTACTTGAGCGGCGCGTCCTTGGGGAGGAACGACCACTTCCGCCCCGTCGGAAAGCCGGCGCCGCCCCGGCCGCGCAGGTTCGCCGCGCTCACCTCGTCCATCACCTGCTGCGGCGTCAGCGCGCCGATCGCCTTGCGCAGCGCCTGGTAGCCGCCGGTGCGCTCGTACACCTCGAGCTCGGTGCCGCGCTCGACGGCGGCGCGCCGCAGGAGCACCGGCTCGAATGCGCTCACGCGATCTCCCGCAGGAGCGCGTCGGCGTCGGTCACCGGGCCGCGGAACTCGAGGTTGACCTGGACGGCGGGCGCCTGGTGGCACGCCGCGATGCACTCCTGGCGCCGAACGGTGACGCGGCCGTCGGGCGTCGTGTCGCCCGGGCGGATGGCCAGCCGGCGGCAGAGGCCTTCGAGGAGCGCCTCGGCGCCGTTCTGCTGGCAGACGAAGTTGTCGCAGACGTCGATGACCGTGCGGCCGGGCGGGCTGCGGTGGAACAGGGAGTAGAAGGAGGCGACCCCTTCCGCGTCCGCAGGCGCGAGCTCGAGGGCGTGCGCCACCGCCTCCAGGTCTCCCGCGGAGACCCAGCCTTCCTCCTCCTGCACCGCCCAGAGCGCGGGCAGGAGCGCCGCCCGCTTGGTCGGGTAGCGCCCCGCGACATCCGCGATCCGCGCCCTCGTGACCGGCTTCACTCCCTGTTCACTCCTCGCGCAGGCGTCGCCTGCGCAGTCTCCGTCTCGATTCGCTCCGCTCGGCCGAGCCGTTCGTCGCTCACCGGTCCACTCCTCTCGTCGCTCACCTGTCTACTTCCCCGAGCACGAAGTCGATCGAGGCGAGCGCGGCGATCGCGTCGGCGACCATGCCGCCCCGCACGATGAGCGGCAGCGCCTGGATCGCGGAGAACGAGGGCGTCCGGAACCGCACGCGCTGCGGCAGGTTCGTGCCGTTCGCGACCACGAAGCAGCCGTAGTCGCCGCGCGGCGACTCGACCGACACGTGCGCCTCGCCGGCGGGAGGGATGGGGCCATCGGTCGCGAGCTTGTAGTGGTGGATCAGCGACTCCATCGAGGTGTGGATCAGCTGCCGCGCGGGGTACGCGACCGTCGGATCGTCGATCCGGATCGGGCCCTCCGGGAGCCGGTCGAGCACCTGCTTGCAGATGCGGATGCTCTCGTCGATCTCGCGGCGCCGCACGCGGTACCGGGAGTAGGCGTCCCCGCCCGTCTCGGTGATCACGTCGAACTCCAGCTCGGGGTAGACCTCGTACGGCGCCGCGCGGCGCACGTCGTAGGCCACGCCGTTGGCCCGGAGGTTGGGGCCCGTGAGGCCGTACGCGACCGCGTCGCCGGTCGAGATCGTGCCGATCCCGACCATCCGCTGGCGGAAGATCGGGTTGTCCTTGATCAGCGCGTCGTACTCCTCGAGATGGGCCGGGAGCCCGTCGAGGAAGCGTCGCGCACCGTCGAGGAACTCCGGCGGCGCATCGGCGGGCAGCCCGCCGATGCGGATGAACGAGGTCATCATCCGCACCCCGGAGAGCAGCTCCATCAGCCGGAGGATCTCCTCGCGCTCGCGGAAGCAGTAGATGAGCACCGACGATGCGGCGAGATCCATCGCGGTCGTGCCGAGCCAGACGAGGTGCGAGCCGATGCGGTGCAGCTCCGCCAGGAGCACGCGCAGCCAGCGCGCGCGGTCGGGTGCCCGGACGCCGAACAGCTTCTCGACGGCGAGCACGTACGCGAGGTTGTTCGAGTAGGGCGAGAGGTAGTCGATCCGGTCCGTGAGCGTGATCGCCTGATGGAAGGTGCGGTACTCGCACGACTTCTCGATGCCGGTGTGCAGGAACCCGATGTCCGGGTGCGCGTCCACCACCAGCTCGCCGTCGAGCTCCAGCAACAGGCGGAGCACACCGTGCGTCGACGGATGCTGCGGCCCCATGTTCAGGAGCATGGTTTCGTGCGGCGGCAGGGTCGTCGTCACATCGCTCACCGCTCGGTGCCTTCGGGGAACATGAGCGGCGCGACCGCCTCGCGCGGCCGCGCCGGCCCGTAGTCCACGACCTCCCCGCCGAGTGGATGGTCCCGGCGCAGCGGGTGGCTGAGCCAGTCGTCCGGCATGAGGATGCGGCGCAGGTCGGGGTGGCCCTGGAAGCGCACGCCGAAGAGGTCGTACACCTCGCGTTCGTACCAGTTCGCGCCCGGGAACTCCGGCGTGATCGTGGGCACGGCGTCGCGCTCACCGACCGCGATCTGGAGGCGCACGCGCTTGGCGTCGGCGAACCGGTGGAAGAGGTACACGACGTCGAAGCGCTTCGCGCGCTCCGGGCTGTCGAACGCGGTCAGGTCGACGAGCAGCGCGAAGCCCGCCGCCTTGAGGCCGTGCACCGCGGCAGGAACCGCCGACGGCTCCAGCAGAGCCGTGGGGACGCCGTCGGCGACTCTCATCACGGCCCCCTTGCTCAGCTGCCCTGAGCCGGCGGGGCCTCGCGGCGGAGCCGCTCGCTGCCCAGGGTCATTGAATCGTGAGCGGGCGCCGCTCGCCGCGCTTGACCATCTCTTGGAGCTGGATGAGCGAGAAGAGCAGCGCCTCCGGGCGCGGCGGGCAGCCCGCGAGGTAGACGTCCACCGGCACGATCTTGTCCACGCCCTGAACGAGCGCGTAGTTGTTGTAGACGCCGCCGCACGACGCGCAGGCGCCCATCGCGATCACCCACTTCGGCTC
>VGPA01000077.1 GCA_016875665.1 Chloroflexota bacterium
CCCGGGGATACGGCTTCGTGGACTTCGCCACAGAGACCTCCTCGGTGTGACCGTTGGCCACACACTCCCAGGGTCTCCACGAAACCGGGTCAACTTCACACCGACCCCGGCGCCCACGCCCGCGGCGCCCGCGATCGCAAGCCAGCCGTACGCCAACGGCGGCCGGTCGTACCTCGCGCTTTCCGTCCGCCCGAACACGACGCTCAGTACGCCGTTCGCGGGTCGGGTACAGGTGCTCGTCTACCAGCTCATCGACAACGACATCCGTCTCGGCACGAACGACCGGACGCGCCCTTTCTACCCGTACCTGACGCTCGCCGGGCCGGACCGCCGGATGATCTACCGCCTCCCGGCGCAGACGACGAACAGCGTCGTGCTCGTGAACGACGGCCAGACCGTGGACGTGGGCGACGCGCTCTTCCGCGTCGTCGGCACCGGGCCGACCTCGTGGAACGCCTTCTACGACTCGACCATGCAGGCCCAGGTCCTCGTCTCGCTCGCGGCCGTCCCGAGCGGACGCGAGCTCGACCCCGCGCCGTTGTTCCGGTAACGCCGGGGGGTGACGACCCCTGTGCATGGACCCCGGTGCCGACGCCGTAACCTTTTCGCATTCAGATGACCGACCGGCCAAGGCCGTCGATGCGGCGTGTCCTGCTCGTCGCCGCGGCCGTCGTGGCCGTGGCCGCGCTCGCGCTCGCCGGATACACGGCGATCCAGCTCGGGCGCGTGGTGACCTCCGTTTCGAGCGCGCCGCTGCGCGACGTCGAGCTCATCCCGCCGTTCGTGCCCATCGCGCGGTCGGCCGAGCAGCAGTCGGGCCTGGCCGGCGCGCTCGCGCGCGGCGAGCGGGTGAACATCCTGCTGCTCGGATACGGCGGGGTCGGCCACGAAGGCGCGTATCTCACCGACAGCCTCATGCTCGCCTCGATCGACTCGCGCGGCGGAAGTGCGACCCTCGTCTCGATTCCACGCGACCTTTGGGTCACGTTCCCCGCGAACAAGTACTCCGCCTCGTACCAGGGGCGCATCAACGAGGCGTTCTCCCTCGGCGCCAGCCAGAACGACCGCGACGAGGGCATGCGCATCGCCAACCAGACCCTGGAGCCGGTCCTCGGCGTGAAGATCGACCGCACCATCGCCGTCGACTTCCGCGCGTTTCGGACCGTGGTCGATCTGATCGGCGGCGTCCAGGTCGAGGTCGAGCGCTCCTTCACCTCCATCTATCCCAAGAACGACAACCCGTACATCGACGCCGACTGGATCGAGGTGTCGTTCGAGGCAGGCCCCCAGCGGATGGACGGTGAGACCGCCCTGCGCTTCGCGCGCGCCCGCTACAGGGACGGGATTGAGGGCTCCGACTTCGCGCGCTCGGCACGCCAGCAGAAGGTGATCCTCGCGGCGCGCGATCAGGCGATGGCTTCGGGCTCCGTCGACAGACTGCTCGGGCTGCTCGACGCGCTCCGCGAGAACGTCCGCACGGATCTCTCGCTCGCGGACATCGCGGCCCTCGGCGACATCGCGCGCGGCTACGACGACGCGCGCACCGTGAAGGGGGCACTCACCAACCAGAACGTGCTGGTGTCGTACGGATTGCCGGTGAGCGACGGCATCGCGTCCACGCTCCAGCCGCGCCTGCTCGGGTGGATCGGCGTGCGGGCATACGTCCGCCGGCTGGTCGAGTTTCCGGAGAGCGTGCACGAGGACCCCGCGGTCATCGTGCGCGCGCAATCCGCCGCGCGCGGCCAGGCCGCGGTCGACCTGCTCACCATGGCGGGCGTCCGCGCGACGTACGTGCGGAAGCCGGAGCCCGACCAGGCGACGACCATCGTGGCCGGTCCCGCGCCCGCGACCGGGGCCTTCCTCAGCAGCGTGTTCGGCGGATCCAGCTGGCCCGCGGGCGGCCAGCTGATCGTCGACCTCGGGACGGACTGGAGCCCTCCCCGGCCGTTCACGCCCGGGTAGCCTCCTACGGGGGTGAGGAAACGCATCCGCGCGCTGCTCCCGGTGTACCTGCCGGCCGCGATCCTCTCGTTCGTCCAGGGGCTGATGTTCCCGGCCGTCCCCCTGTACGCGCTGAGCCTGGAAGGCTCCCTCGTCCTCGTCAGCCTCGCGGTCGCGGCCGAGCGCGTGGGGACGATGCTCGGCGACGTACCGACCGGTGTGCTGCTGGAACGCATGGGCCGGAAGCGGTGCATGGTCATCGGCTGCCTCGCGATCACGGTCGCCCTGATCGTGGGGCTGATCGTGCCGTCGTTCTGGGTGTTCGTCGCGACGCGGTTCGTCTCCGGCATCGGTACCGCGATGTGGAGCCTCTCGCGGATGGCCCACCTCATCCACGCGACCCCCCCGTCGGAACGCGGAAAGGCGATGTCGGAGTTCGCGGGCATGTCTCGCATCGGAGTCTTCGCGGGCCCGGGCGTGGCCGGGATCGTCGGCGTCGGGTTCGGCCTGCAGGCGCCCTTCGTGCTCGCGGCCGCGATAGCCGCCGCCGCGCTTGTGATCTCGGCCGCGGCGATCCCCTCCGACGACCCCGCCGGCCGAGCCGCATACAGCCACCGCTCCGCGTGGGGGGTCCTGCGCGTGGTCGCGCGCACCCGCTGGCGGGACCTTCTCGCCGCCGCGTCGGCGCTGCTCTGCGCGGCGATGATCAGGAACGGCCGCCAGGTTGTGGTGCCGCTGTACGGGGCGACCGTGCTCGGGCTGGGCGTTGGCGAGATCGGGGCGATCATGACCATCGCCGCGGCGGTCGACATGTGCCTGTTCGTTCCGGCAGGCGTGATCATGGACCGGTTCGGCAGGAAGTTCACCTCGGTACCCGCGTTCGCGATCATGGGCGTCGGCATGGCGCTCATCGCGGTGTCGAGCGATTACACGGGTCTGCTCATCGCGGTCTGCGTCGTCGGGGTGGGGAACGGGCTCGGCTCCGGCAGCATGTTCACCCTCGGCGCCGACCTCGCCCCGCGTGAGGCGACCGGCGAGTTCCTCGGCCTCTGGCGGATGATCGGCGATGCCGGGAACACGGCCGCTCCGGCGGCGGTCGGGGTCGTGGGTGAGGTGTTCGGCATGGCCGGCGCCGCGCTGATCTTCGGCGCGATCGGCCTGCTCGGCGCGTTCACGCTCGGCGCGTTCGTGCGCGAAACGCTCCAGCCGAGGAAAGCCCTCGCCTGACCGGGTCCCGCCTCGATCGTGCGTCCTCACCACCGTAAACTTCACGCATGGCAGCCATTGATCGCGCGACGGTCGAGCACGTGGCCGCGCTCGCGCGGGTCGGCCTCACCGACGAGGAGATCACGCGGTTCGCGGGACAGCTGTCCCGCATCCTGGACGCCGTCGACGCGCTTCAGGCGGTCGACACCTCGCAGGTTTCGCCCACCGCGTCGGTGCTGCCGCTCGACAACGTGATGCGCGAGGACGAGGTCCGTCCGGGCCTCACGCGGGAGGACGCCCTCGCCAATGCGCCGCTGACCGACGGTGAGTTCTTCCGCGTACAGGCCTCGCTGGAGGAGCGTTGATCCCCGGCTCGATCGCGGAAGCCGCGGCGCTCCTGCGCGAACGGAAGACCTCCAGCCGCGAGCTCACGCAGGAAGCCGTGCGCCGCGCGAAGGCGGACACGCACAACGCATGGCTGCACGTCTGCGAGGAGCGCGCCCTGGTGCAGGCGGACGCTGCGGATCAGAAGCTCGCACGGGACGAACACAGCGCCGCCACACCGCTACTCGGTGTGCCGTGGGCCTGCAAGGACATCATCGGCACGCGCGGGGTCCCGACCACCGCGGGGTCGCGCATGCTCGAGGGCTACGTTCCGCCGTACTCTGCGACCGTCGTGAGTCGCCTCGATGGACACGGCGCGGTGATGATCGGCAAGACCAATCTCGACGAGTTCGCGATGGGCTCGTCCACCGAGAACTCGGCGTACGGCGCCGCGCGCAATCCGTGGGACCCGGCGCGGGTCCCGGGTGGCTCGTCGGGCGGCTCCGCGATCGCGGTCGCGGCCGAGCATGCGGTGTACGCCCTCGGCACGGACACCGGCGGCTCGATCCGCCAGCCCGCCTCGCTGTGCGGCGTCGTCGGATTCAAGCCGACCTACGGCCGCATCTCGCGGTACGGCGTCGTCGCGTTCGCGTCCTCGCTGGACCAGGTCGGCCCGTTCACGCGGACGGTGGAGGATGCGGCGATCGTCACCGAGGCGCTCATGGGCGCCGACGTCCACGACGCCACGACGATGCCCCTTCCGGTCGAGGACCTGCGCCGCGATCTCGGCCGGGGAGTGAAGGGCCTGCGGCTCGGCGTGCCGCGCGAGTTCTTCGCGCACGGCATGGAGCCGGGGGTCGACGCGGCGCTCCGCGCCGCGCTCACGGTGTACGAGTCGCTCGGTGCCGAGCTCGTCGAGGTCTCGCTGCCGTCGACCGACCAGGGCCTCGCCGTCTATTACCTGATCCAACCGGCCGAGGCGTCCGCGAACCTCGCGCGCTACGACGGCATCCGCTTCGGGAAGCGCGTCGAGGGCCCGGACCTCGTCGAGACGTACCGCCGTACACGGGGCCAGGGTTTCGGGCCCGAGGTGAAGCGGCGCATCATCCTCGGCACCTACGCCCTTTCCAGCGGCTACTACGACGCGTACTACGCCAAGGCGCAGAAGGTGCGCACGCTCGTGAAGCGCGAGTTCGACGAGGTGTTCGGGCGCGTCGACGCGCTGCTCACGCCGACCTCGCCCGGCGTGGCGTTCCCCATCGGGGAGAAGGTCGACGACCCCCTGTCGATGTACCTCAACGACGCGTTCACGCTCCCGGTGAACATCGCCGGGCTGCCGGGAATCTCGATCCCGTGCGGGTTCTCCGACGGTCTCCCCGTCGGCCTCCAGGTCATCGCCGGCTCGTTCAAGGAGGCGATGCTCCTGCGCGTCGCCGCGGCCTACGAGCGCGCCACCGAGCACCACAAGGCCCGGCCGCCCGCGGCGGTCTCATCGACGCGCAGCCGAGCCGAGAGTCGATCATGAGAGCGGAGCAGCGCAGCCACATCAGCCGGCGGATCGAGTCGGTCCACCCGAGCGGCATCCGGAAGTTCTTCGACCTGATCGCGTCGACCGCCGGGGGGATCTCGCTCGGCGTCGGCGAGCCGGACTTCCTCACCCCGCCGCAGATCCGCGCGGCCGCAATCCGCTCGATCGAAGCGGGGGAAACGCACTACACGTCGAACTACGGGATGATCGAGCTGCGCGAGCTCATCGCGGAGCGCATCGAGCGCGTGCGGGGCGTCCGCTACGACCCGCGCACCGAGATCCTCGTCACGATCGGCGTCTCTGAGGGCGTCGACCTGGCGCTGCGGGCGACCGCCGAGGAAGGCGACGAGATCATCGTCGCCGACCCGTCGTACGTGGCCTATACGCCGGCGATCTTCTTCGCCGGCGCGGCCGCCGTGCCCGTGGTTGCCGATGCGAGCACGGGCTTCCGCCTCATGCCCGGCGCGATCGAGGCGGCGATCACCCCGCGCACCAAGGGCATTCTCGTGGGCTTCCCCAACAATCCGACCGGCGCCGTGCTGGAGCCGGAGGATCTCCAGGGCATCGCGGAGATCGCCGACCGGTACGACCTGCTCGTCTACAGCGACGAGATCTACGACCGCCTCGTGTACGGCGGGCCCCACCGGTCGATCCTCGACATCCCAGGGATGCGCGAGCGCACGATCTACCTGAACGGCTTCTCCAAGGCGTACGCGATGACCGGGTGGCGCGTCGGCTACGCCTGCGCGCCGGCGCCGATTCTCGCGCAGATGATGAAGATCCATCAGTACACCGTCATGAGCGGGCCGACCGCCGGCCAGTACGCGGCGATCGAGGCGCTCAAGTCCGGCGAGCCCGACGTCCAGCGCATGCACGCCGAATACGACCGGCGCCGCAAGCTCGTGTGGGAGCGCTTCAATGAGATGGGGCTGCCCTGCAGCGAGCCACGCGGCGCGTTCTATGCCTTCCCCGACGTGCGCCCGACCGGCCTCTCGGAGGTCGAGTTCTCGGAGCGGCTCCTCGTCGAGGAGAAGGTGGCGGTGATCCCCGGCAGCGCGTTCGGCGCGCACGGCGCGGGCCACATCCGCGCCTGCTACGCGAACTCGTACGAGCAGATCAACGAAGCGATGGATCGGATCGCCCGCTTCGTCGCCAGGCTCTGACCCTGGGCACTCGATACGAGGACCAGCCGCCGGAGGTCTGGGCGGACCCGGAGTCGCTCGACCCCACGCCGACGTGGAAGCAGTTCCTCCTGCTCGGGCTCCTGCTCGTGGCCGGGCTCGTCGCCATCGCGGTGTTCGCCTACCTCTCCCTCGCGGCACAGCTCGCGTCGCCGCCGGCGCTCGTGCCGGGCGGCCGCGTGGTGCTGGACCGCGCCGCGCTCCCCAGGGTGGGGGACGCGCCCTCGCGCGTCGCCG
>VGPA01000078.1 GCA_016875665.1 Chloroflexota bacterium
CCCGTCGGCACCACCCGGCCGGCCAGGCGCGCCGCCTCGCCGTCGTGGGGCGTCAGCACCGTGCGGCCCGGCAGCAGGCCAGTCCAGTCATCCGTCCGGGCAAGCGCGTTGAGGCCGTCGGCGTCGACGACCGTCGCGAGCGAGCGGGCGTTGCGCAGTGCGGCCGCCACGAAGTCGTCCGTACCCGCGGCATGGGCGAGCCCGGGGCCGATCAGGAGTGCACGCGTGCGCTCGCCGAACACCGTTTGCAGCTGCGCCGCGGCGGCGACCGCGACGACGCCCGGCTGGGATTCGGCGAGCGGGTACAGCGTGACGTTGGGGTCGTGCCCGGCGATGAGGTCGGTGACGGTGCGCGCCGCGGCCACCGTGACAACGCCTGCGCCGCTGCGCAGCGCGGCGCGGGAGGCGAGCAGGAGGGCGCCGGGATACCGGGCGGAGCCCCCGATCACGACCACTCGGCCGCGGGCCTCTTTGCCGGCGTCCGCCGCGAGCGGCTTCAGCACGGCGCGCACGGCCGCGGCGGTCAGCCCTTGGCTGCTCACTGCCAGCCGCCGGCGTCGGGCAGGCTCCGCCTCGACGTTCGCTCGTCGCGGCGAAGCCGCGCCTCGCTCACGGCCGCCCTAACCGTTGACGCCCACCGCAACCGCGACGGCGAGCTCGCGGATGTGCGAGATGCTGACGGTGAGCGGGGAGGTGAGGCCGAGATGCTCGCGGCGGGCTTCGGCCCGTCCGTGCAGCGTCACCGTCGGCTGTCCGGCGCGGGTGCGGCGGATCTCGATCTCGCGCCAGCCGACCCCGCGCACGCCCAGTCCGAGCACCTTCGAGACGGCCTCCTTCGCGGCCCAGCGTCCGGCGAGGTGCTGGACGTTGCGCCGGCAGTACGCGCGCTCCCACTCCGTGTACACGCGGTTGAGGAACCGCTGGTCGTGCTTTTCCAGCACCGCGCCGATGCGGCCGGTCTCGATGATGTCGATGCCGACTTCGGGCGTGCTCACTCCACGGTGACACTCTTGGCGAGGTTCCGCGGCTGGTCGACGTCGTTGCCGCGCCGGTCGGCGGCGTGATACGCGAGCAGCTGGAGCGGGACGACGGCGAGCGCCGGCGTGAGCAGCTCGTTGGTGTGCGGAATGCGGATCACCTCGTCGGCGCGGTCGGCGATCTCCTGATCGTCGTCGTCGGCCAGAGCGATGACGATGCCCGCGCGCGCACGAACCTCCTGGATGTTCGAGAGCATCTTCTTGTAGTTCGAGTCCCGCGGCACGATCGCGACGACGGGCATGGACTGGTCGATGAGGGCGTTGATGCCGTGCTTCATTTCGCCCGCCGCGGTTCCCTCGGCGTGGCTGTACGAGAGCTCCTTCAGCTTCAGCGCGCCCTCGAGTGCGGTCGGGTAGTTCACGCCGCGGCCGAGGAAGATGAAGTCGCTCGCCCTGTGATAGTGGTACGCGAGGGCCCGCACCTTGGCCTCCTCGCGCAGCACCGCGTCCATCAGCGTGGGCAGGTGGAACACCTCCGCGAGGAGTCGCGACGACTCCGCGGGGGTGACCGTGCCGCGCCGCTGGGCGAGGTGGATCGCGAGCAGGTACAGGTCGACCACCATCGCGGTGTAGGCCTTCGTCGAGGCGACGGCGATCTCCGGCCCCGCGTGCAGGTAGATCACGTCGTCGGCCATCCGCGACGCCTGGCTGCCCACGACGTTGACGAGCGACAGCAGCCGAGCGCCCTGCTTGCGCCCCTCCTCCATGGCCGCGAGCGTGTCGACGGTCTCGCCGGACTGCGTTACCGCGATGACCAGCTGGCCCGGCGTGACCACGGGGTTGCGGTAGCGGTACTCGCTCGCGATCTCGACGTCGCAGGGGATGCGCGCGAGGCGCTCGATCAGATACTTGCCCACCAGCGCCGCGTGGGATGCCGTGCCGCATGCCACGAAGGTGATCCGGCCGAGGGCCCTGGCTCCGGCTTCGTCGAGCTTCAGGTCGCGGTCGAACACCACACGCCCACTCGCGCGGTCGACCCGCCCGAGCAGCGTGTCGGAGATCGCGCGCGGCTGCTCGTGGATCTCCTTGAGCATGAAGTGCTTGAAACCGGCCTTCGCCGCGGCGATGGCATCCCAGGTGATGGTTTCCCTTTCCTTCGCGATGCGCTCCCCCGTCTTCGACAGGAAGCGCACCTCGCCCGGCGTCACCACCACGAGCTCGCCCGGCTCGACGTAGCTCACGGTCCGGGTGTGCTCGAGGAGCGCGGGCACGTCGGACGCGAGGAAGTTCTCCCCGTCGCCGTAGCCGACGATCACGCCGCCGGCGTTCGCGATGCGCGCCGCGACGATCTTGCCGGGATCCCGCGCCGAGACGAACGCGAGCGCCGCGGCGCCCTCGAGCCGCGGCACGACCGCGAGCGCGGCCTCCTCGAGCGACCGGCCCTTCTTCAGCTCGTCCTCGAGGAGGTGCACGACCACCTCGGTATCCGTATCGGAGCGGAAGGTGTGACCCGCCGCGAGGAGCGGCCCCTTCAGCTCCTCGAAGTTCTCGATGATTCCGTTGTGGATCACGGCGGTCCCGCCGCCGCAGTCCACGTGCGGGTGGGCGTTCGCCTCCGTGGGGCGGCCGTGGGTCGCCCAGCGAGTGTGCCCGATACCGGTTCTGCCGGCGGCGGGCTCCTTCTGCACCACCGTCGCGAGGTTGTCGAGCTTGCCCTCAGCCCTCCGCACCTCGAGCACGCCGGCGTTCTGGAGGGCGACGCCGGCCGAGTCATAGCCGCGGTACTCCAGGCGGCGCAGGCCGCCCATGAGCAGCGGCAGGGCCTCCCTCGTGCCGGCGTAGCCGACGATCCCACACATGCTCGAGCTGTTCTACGCCAGCCGCTCGCGCGCGACCCGGGCAAGCCGGTCGGCCGACGCCACGGCGACGGACGCGTCGCGCGCCTCGACGGTGATACGCAGCACGGGCTCGGTGCCGCTCGGCCGGACGATGAGCCGTCCCGCCTCGCCCAGGCCGCGCTCGACGTCCTCGTACGCGCGCCGGAATTCCGTGTCCTCCCGCCATTGGGCACGCCGCTCGGCCTTCACCGACCGGCTCTCCTGCGGCCAGCGCTCGATGTCGGCCGCGAGGTCGGCGAGCGGCCGACCGTCCGCGCGCATGACGCGCAGCAGCTCGAGCGCCGAGAGGAGCCCGTCCCCCGTGGTCGCCTTGCGGCGGAAGATGACGTGCCCGGACGGCTCGCCGCCCAGCGAGCCGTCGCGCCGCTCCAGCTCCTCCCACACGTAGCGGTCTCCCACCGCGGTGCGGACGAGCTCGATGCCGTCGCGAGCGAGTGTGGCGGCGAGCCCGCCGTTCGACATGATCGTGCCGACCACCACCTTGGGCACCAGGCCACCGTTGCGCAGCGCATGGCGCGCCGCGATCGCGAGCAGCGCGTCCCCGTCGTGGAGCACGCCCGCCGCGTCGCACGCGATCATCCGGTCGCCGTCGCCGTCGAACGCGAAGCCGACGTCGGCGCGACGCTCGCGGACCGCGCGGATCAACGCCTCGGGCGAGGTGCTCCCGCAGCCGTCGTTGATGTTCGACCCGTCCGGCGTGTCGAAGAGCGTGATCACCTCGGCCCCCGCGTGCGCCATGACCACGGGCGCCACGCGGTAGGTCGCGCCGTTGGCGCAGTCGAGCACCACACGCATCCCGTCGAGGCGCGGGGCCAGGGCGACCAGGTGGTCCTCGTAGCCCTTCACGAGCCCGCGCGCGTCGCCCACCAGCCCGATGCCGCCCTCGGTCGGCCGCGGCAGCGCCGGGTCGTCGAGCGCGGCCTGGATCCGGTCCTCGACGGCATCCGGCAGCTTGAGGCCGCGGTGATCGAAGAACTTGATCCCGTTGTCGGGCGCTGGGTTGTGCGAGGCGCTGATGACCACGCCCGCGACGAAGTCGTGGGTGCGGGCGAGGTGCGCGAGCCCGGGGGTCGGCACGTGGCCGACCAGCAGCACCTCGACACCCACGGAGCACAGGCCGGCGGCGAGCGACCCTTCGAGCATCCGGCCGGAGCGCCGGGTGTCGCGCCCGATGACGACCCTCGCGCCGGGGCCGCCCAGCACGTGTCCGGCGGCGCGGCCAAGGCTGAGCGCGAGCTCGGGGGTCAGGTCGCGGTTGGCGACCCCGCGTACGCCGTCGGTGCCGAACAAACGACTCATTTCCTGACCATGGTGACGGGCACGCGCGCGGGCTGCACGGCCTGCACCGTGAGACCGTCGGGGGCCCGGACGGCCACCGCCACCTGGTGCGCGCCCTGGGCGAGCCCGGCGACGTCGATCGTCGCCGCGAGCTGGGCGGCGGTGAGCGTCGCGAGCGCGGACTGCGGCCCAGCGATCACGACGTCGACGCTGCGCGTCTCGTACTCGACGGAGAGCCCTTCCCCCGTCCCCTTCGCGACGAGGCCGAGCGCGAAGCCGCGCGACCCGGTCTGCGCCACCACCGTAACCCGCACCGTCACGCCGCCCGGACGGACGAGCGCGACGCCCTCGGGCAACACCAGCGCCACCGTCGCGGCGCGGTCGCGCTCGAGATCGCCCACGTCGAACGGAGCCGTGGCGAGGGAGTCGAGCGCGGCCAGCCGCTCCTGCGAGCCGCGCACCGTCATCGCGGCGGGCTCGACCTGCACTCGCGTGACCGCGAATCCCGCCGCCACCGAGCCGCGCAGCGACGGCACCACCGGGACGGTCCTCGTCGTGGCCGCGGGCAGCACCGGCACGCGCACCTCGACGGCGGACGGTGCGAGCGCGACCCCCTCGACCCTGGCACCGGACGCGTCGACGGGCGACGGCTGCGCGGTCTGGAGCACGTCGAGCGGCGCGTCGCCGAACCGAACGGTCACCAGAAGCGCGGTCACCGAGGCGACGAGCGTCTCGGGTCCGGTGAGCGTCACCTCGCGCGGGGCGAGCACCGCGTCCCCCGCGATGGATCCCGCGGGCGGGCCGTTGGCGAAGCGCGCCTGCACGGCGATCGTGCGGCTCGTCACGCGCTCGATCCGCAGCGTCACGGTCGCCGGGGCCACCTCCACCACCGACACACGCGGGTCGGCGGCGCTCACCCGGATCGGCACCTCGAAGGTTCCGCCCGCCGCCGCGTCGATGCCACCCAGGTCGGCCGTCGCGCGGAGATCGGCGAGCGTCACACGGGGCAGCACGCTCGACTCGGGGCCGCGCAGGCGCACGGCGACGTCGCCGAGCGCGCTCCGCAGCACCACGCCGCTCGGGAGCTCCGGGCGCTCGAGCGGCACCCGCCCGTCGAAGGCGATCGTCGCGATCCGCTCCACGCTCGCCTGGGCCGCGAGCACCCACATCACCATCGCCATCACGACGGCCGCCGCTTTGAGCGGCAGGTCGCGGACGAGGAGTCTCACCGTGCATCGCGCTGTTTGGCGGGCGCCGAACCGGCGGTGGGGACGCGCAGCGGCTGCGGGCCGTGCAGCCGCGGCCGCAGCAGCGAGATGAGCACGCGCCGGAGCCGCTCCTCGACGAGCCCGCCGATGATCCGGCCGTTGTTCGCGACGGAGATCGCCTGGGTCTCCTCGGACACGACCACCGTGACCGCGTCGGTTTGGGTGCTGATCGAGAGCGCCGCGCGGTGACGGAGCCCGTACCGGTGGATCGCGCGCTCGGGCGCCTCGTCGATGGGCAGCAGGCACCCCGCGGCGACGATCTGGTCGCCGCGCACGATGACCGCCCCGTCGTGAAGGGGCGAGCGGACCGTGAAGATGGACGCGAGCAGCTCCGCGGTGAGCCGCCCCTGCACCGGCACCCCCGTCTCGCTGTAGTCCTGGAGCCCGGTGCCGCGCTCGATCGCGATGAGCGCGCCGTGGTGCGCCGCGCTCATGAGCAGCGAGGCGCGGACGAGCTCTTCGACCGCGGCCTCGACCTGCTCGTCCGAGCTCTGCGCGAGAAGCCGGTTGAGCGGGCCGAGCCGCCCGAGCGTGCCGAGCGCGCGGCGCAGTTCGGGCTGGAAGATGATCGGAATCGCGACCAGGGCCAGGGCGAAGGTGGCCTGGAGCAGGACCGTCGTGAGCGTGAGCCGCAGCAGGACGGCGAGCAGGTAGACGCACACGAGGACGAGCACACCGAGCAGGAGCTGCACCGCCCGGGTGCCTCGGATGAGGACGAGCAGGTAGTAGACGAAGACCGCGACGATCGCGATGTCGAGCACGTTGTTCCAGCCGCAGCACTGCCCGCGCAGCAGCCCCGCGAGCTCGTCGCCGATCCGGTCCATCAGCCGGATGGACGCTGGAGGCGCGCGAGCAGAGCGGCCCGCTCCGCGGTCAGGTCCCTGCGCCCGCCGGCCGGAAGCGCCTCGCTCAGGAGGCGCTCGGCGTCGTGGGTCGCCACGCCCGCCGCGACGGCGTGCAGCAGCAGGTCGGCCGCGGCGTCGACTCTCCCC
>VGPA01000079.1 GCA_016875665.1 Chloroflexota bacterium
CGGCGCGGCCGACGTAGCCCCCCGCGGTGTCCTGGAAGGCGGGGTCGCCCCCGAGGTAGTGCTGGAGGAGCCCGAGCACCGCGATCAGCGCGGCCACGATCCCGGCCGTCGGCACGGCGAGCGCCCGCCGCAGCGAGCCGAGCCACACGCCCGCGGCCGCGAGCCCCAGGACGGGCGGGATGAGCCAGGCGCCCCAGCCGAAGAGCGCGACGAGCAGGTCGCGCCACCAGCGGAGGACCAGGCCCTCGCGCGCGAGGAGCGCCACCAGCGACAGCACGGCGAACGTGACGAGTGCGATCGCACCCACCTCGCCCGCGAGGCGCGTCGGCCTCTCGGACCCCTCGTCACCCGTGCGGGCGCGCGCGGGCGCGGTCCTCTTCAAACCTGCATCACGACCGGCAGCACCATCGGACGGCGCTTGGTCCGGGCGTAGAGGAAGGATGACACGCTGCCGTGGATTTCCTCCTTCAGGGTGGTCGTTTCGACGAGATGCTCGCCGGTCTGGGCCTCGCCGAGCGCGGCCACGATCCGCTCGCGCGCGCCCTCGACCAGCGCATCGGCGTCCTCGTCCGGCACGAATCCGCGCGTGACGATGTCCGGGCCCGCGATGAGGCGTCCCGTCGCCCGCTCGATCGTGATCACGACCATGAAGAACCCGTCGCTGCCGATGGACCAGCGATCGCGCATGACGGCCTGGCTCACGTCCCCGACGCCGAGCCCGTCCACGTAGACGACTCCGGACTCCACGCGCGCGCCGAGACGCGCCCCCCGCTCGTCGATCTCGACGACGTCGCCGTTGGTGATGACGAGCGCGTTCTCGGGCTCGACGCCCACGTCGACCGCGAGGCGCGCGTGCTTCACGAGCATCCTGTACTCGCCGTGGATCGGCACGAAGTGCTTGGGGCGGAGGATGTTCAGTATCAGCTTCAGCTCCTCCTGGCTGGCGTGGCCCGACACGTGCGGGCGGGTCGACGCGTCGTAGACGACCTCGGCGCCGAGCTTGTAGAGGTTGTCCACGGTGCGGGTGACGAGCTCCTCGTTCCCGGGGATCGGCGACGACGACATGATCACGGTGTCGCCGGCCTTCACCGCGACGTGGCGGTGGTCACCCAGCGCCATCCGCGAGAGGGCGCTCGTCGGCTCGCCCTGGCTGCCGGTGGTGATGATGCAGACCTCGTGGTCCGGGAGCTTGCCGATGTCGCCCGGATGGACGATCACGCCGTCGGCGAACTGCACGAAGCCCAGCTCGCGCGACGTGCGGAGGTAGTTCTCCATGGACCGGCCGACGATCGCGGTCTTCCGTCCCCACACGGCGGCGATGTCCACGATCTGCTTGAGCCGCGAGCTGTTCGACGCGAAGGTTGTGAGGATGACCCGACCCGGGGCGCGCGCGAGGATCCCGTCGAGGATCTCCCCCACGTGCTGCTCGGACGGCGTGTAGCCGGGCACCTCGGCGCGCGTGGAGTCCGAGAGCAGGAGGAGCACGCCCTTCGCCGCGATCGTCGCGAGCCGCGCGAAGTCGGTCTGCCGCCCGTCCACGGGGGTGTGGTCGAACTTCCAGTCGCCGGAGTGGACGATCGTCCCGTACGGGGTCTCGAAGGTGAGCCCCACGGCGTCGGGGATGCTGTGGCAGACCGCGTACGAGTCCGCCACGAAGGCCCCCAGCCGGAACGGCCGCCCGGGCTCGATCTCCACGAACGTGGTCTTGTCCGCGAGCTTGTGCTCCCGGAGCTTGGTCCGCACGAGCCCCAGCGTCAGGCGCGTGCCGTGGACCGGCAGGTCGGGGAAGTCGCGCAGCACGTACGGGAGCGCCCCGACGTGGTCCTCGTGCGCGTGCGTGAGCACGATGCCCCGGATCTTGCGGCGATTCGCCCGCAGATACGTGACGTCCGGGATGACCAGGTCGATGCCGAGCATCTCCTCGTCGGGGAACATGAGACCCGCGTCGATGACGACGATGTCGTCGCCCATCTCGAGGGCCATCATGTTCTTCCCCACCTCGCCGACGCCGCCGAGGGGGATGACCCGGACCGGATCAGCCAAAGAGCGTCCCCTGTTCGGCCACGTGCCGGGGCTCGCCGGCCGCCGGTGCGACGGCGCGGGGTGCCGCCTCCGCGGACGCCAGCATGCGCGCGAGGGATTGGAAGTCGGCGCGGATGTCCGCGCGGAGAGACGGCTGCCGGAGCGCCGCCGCGGGGTGGTACATCGGGAACACCGGAACGCCGTTCACGCGGCGCGGCTTCCCGTGGATGCGGCTGATCGACTCGCCGGGGAAGAACTTCCCGAGCGCGTAGCGGCCGAGCGTCACGACGACCTTGGGCTGGAGGGCCTCGAGGTGCCTGCGGAACCAGACGTCGCACGCGGCGATCTCGTCGGGCAGCGGGTCGCGGTTCGCCGGCGGACGGTGGCGCACGACGTTGGTGATGAACACTTTCGTCCGGTCGAGGCCGATCTCCCGCAGCATCTCGTCGAGGAGGTTGCCGGAGGCGCCCACGAACGGTCGTCCCTGGAGGTCCTCGTTCGCGCCCGGGGCCTCACCGAGGAACAGGATGCCCGATTCCGCGCTTCCCTCCCCGGGAACCGCCTGCGTCGTCCCGCGGTGGAGCGGGCATGCGGTGCAGGCGTTGATCTCCGCCGCCAGGGCCGTAAGGGCGTCGCTCATCCCGGATCGGTCACGGGCGAATTCTCACACAGGTTTCCTCCGCGCGAGATACAGGACGTCGCTGTATGGGCGCTTGGGCATCTCGACCACGTCGAGCCTGAAGCCGGCGCGGTCGAACATGGCCGCCGCCTCGTCGCGGCTCGGGAAGAAGAAGCGGCTGCGCCCGCCCTTCGTGAAGCCGAGCCCCACCGAGACCAGCTCCTGCGCGTAGGTGAGCGCGTAGCGCGGGTCGGCGCGTCGCTCCTGCGCCTTCACCACGAGCGGAGCACCCTCGACGAGGGCGGCCGCGGCGTTCCGCAGGACGCGCTCCTGCTCGGCGAACGGGAGCAGGTAGAGCACGTCCACGATCGCGACCGCGTCGCAGCGGGGCGGCAGGCCGCTGACCGCGTCGCCCACCTCGAAGCGGAGGCCGTCCGTGTCCCCGGCGGCTTGCCGTGCGATCTCGATCTTGCGCGCGTCCGGGTCCAGGCCCAGCACGCGGCGGTTCTCGGAGGATTCGCGCAGCAGGCACGCGAAGAGGCCGTGTCCGCAGCCCAGCTCCACGACGTATCCCTTGCGCGGCACGTACCGCTCCACGAGGGCCAGGTCGGACAGGAACGCGCGGCCGTGGACGAACGCCCTCGCCGCGAGCGGCGCGTGGCTGTACCGATGGACGGCGCGATTGAGCGCGGCGGTCGTCGAAGCGCCGGGCATCTGTCTACAGGGGCACGCCGCCGGCCGGCGGAGCCGGCCGCGGCGATACGACGCGGGGCTGGACGACATCCCTGATCGCGGAGACGAGCAGCGGGTCGGTGAGCAGCGCCAGATCCCGCTCACGCGCCTCCGCCAGCGAGTCTCGCGCGCGCAGGGCGTCGTCGACGTGGCCGGGGTGCGCCCCGAGCTCGCCCACGCTGCCGTGAGCGGCGAGAAGCGCGACGTCGGCCGCGTCGAGGGCTGGGCGGGCGGAGGTCAGGTCGACGAACCAGTCGTTCCCCGGGATCCCACGGAGGAAGAAGGACGCCACGGCGGTGGCCGCTGCGAGCGACGCCGCCTTCGGCGACCGCGGCATCGTGGGCGGCGCGGCGCGCCGCACCCAGCGCACACCCTCCTCTCGCGCGACGGCGCCGACCACGCGTGCGACCTGCGGCAGGAGATGGGTGTGGCGGTGGGAGTCCCAAGCGCACGGCTCGATCCCCCAGCCGCGGACCCGCCGGACCTGCGCGCGGATCTCGCGGGCCAGGTCGGAGGGCCGGATCCGCCCCGTGCCGAGGCGGAGCGCGAACGCCCTGAGCGGATGGAAGCGCCCGTCGCCCCCGACGAGGCTTGGCACGGCGCCGGCTCCGGCGGCCGGCTCGCCGCCCACGAGGTCGAGGTGGAGGCCCACCTCGAGGTCCCGTTCCGTCCGCGCGAGCGCGGCCGCCTCCTCCCCGCCCGGATAGGTGGCCAGGAGCGACGCCGAACGGACCACGCCCGCCCGGTGTGCCTCCAGGATGCCGCGCGTGACCGCCGGAGACAGGCCGAGGTCGTCCGCGGTGACGACGAGCCTCACCGGTAACGGCCCGCGAGGTCGTTCAGGCGGATGAGGAGGAGGTCGCGCACCATGCGCGGCGCGTCTCTGAGGAAGTCGATGGTCGTGCCGTGCTGCTGCCGGAGCTCGAACGGGATTTCGGCCACGCGGAAGCCGGCGCGGCGGGCGAGGAACAGGATCTCGGCATCGAACGCGAAGCCGGGGATCCGCTGGCGGGCGAACAGCTGCTGGGCGGTTCGGGCGCTGTAGGCCTTCCCGCCGCATTGCGTGTCCTGGACGCCGGTCGGCACGAGCAGCCGCACGAGCACGCGGTACGCGTCGCCCATGACACGCCGCCACCGGGGCCGGTGCACGACCGACCCTGTGACGTAGCGGGAGGCGATGGCGATGTCCGCCCCCGCGCCGATGGCGGCGAGGAAGTCGTCGAGGATGTCGACCGGGATCGTGAGGTCGGCGTCGAGGAAGATCCGCGGGTCGCCGGACGCCGCGAGCATCCCCGCGCGCACCGCTCCCCCCTTGCCGCGGTGCGGCAGGACCAGGTGGCGGATCGGCGGGCCGTCCGCGGGGAGGGTCGCGACCGTGCGGGCGACCGCGTCGGCCGTGCCGTCTTCCGACCCGTCGTCGGCGACGATGATCTCGGCCGCGAGGCCGCGCGTCGCGCAGAATTCCGCACAGCGAGCGAGGCTCGCCGGAAGCAGGCGAGCCTCGTCGTAGGCGGGCAGGATCAGGCTCAGCACCGGCCGAGCGAGCGGGCTAGTACCGCCGCGGGGGTCCGCCCCGGCGGAACCCGCCACCGCCGCCGCCGAAGCCGCCCGGTCCCCCGGAGCGCTCGGCGAAGCGAGCGCGCTCCGCGCGGGCCCGCTCCTCGAAGGCGTTGCCGTTGTCCTCATGGACCGCGCGGATCGACAGGTTCACGCGGCCCTGGCGGTCGACCTCGGCCACCTTGACCTTGACTTTGTCGCCGATGGTGAGCACGTCTTCGATCCGGCCGATCCGCTCGGCCGAGATCTCGCTCACGCGCACGAGGCCCTCCTTGCCCGGGAGGTACTCGACGAAGGCGCCGATGCTCATGATCCGCGTGACCTTGCCGTCGAAGATCTCGCCGACCTCGGGCTCCTTGGTCAGGCCGTCGATCATCCCGCGCGCCTTCTCGCGGCCCTCCGCCTTCGCGCCCGTGATGCGCACGGTGCCGTCGTCCTCGACCTCGATGGTCGTTCCGGACTCCGACTGGATCGCGCGGATCATCTTGCCGCCTGGGCCGATGATGTCGCGGATCTTGTCCGGGTGGATCTTGATCGTGTCGATGCGCGGGGCGTTCTTGTTCAGCTCGGGACGCGGCCTGTCGATGACCTGGCGCATCTCGCGCAGGATCTCCAGGCGCGCCTCGCGGGCCTGGTCGAGCGCCGCGCGCATGACCTCGAGGGTCAAGCCCTTGATCTTGATGTCCATCTGCAGTGCGGTGACGCCCTTGTCCGTGCCCGTGACCTTGAAGTCCATGTCCCCGTAGTGGTCCTCGAGGCCCTGGATGTCGGTGAGGACCGTGTAGCGGCCGCCGGACGCCGTGACGAGGCCCATCGCGATGCCCGCGACCATGGCCTTGATCGGCACGCCGGCGTCCATGAGCGCGAGGGTCGAACCGCAGGCCGAGGCCATTGACGACGAGCCGTTCGACTCGAGCGTCTCGCTCACCACGCGGATCGTGTACGGGAACTCCTCCTTGGTCGGGAGGACCTGGAGGAGCGCGCGCTCCGCGAGCGCGCCGTGGCCGATCTCACGGCGGCCCGGGCTGCCCATGCGCCGAACCTCACCGACGGAGTACGGCGGGAAGTTGTAGTGGTGCAGGTAACGCTTGGTGTCGACGGGCGAGATCGTGTCGATGATCTGCTCGTCGCCGGTCGGGCCGAGCGTGGCGACCGACATGACCTGGGTCTGGCCGCGGCGGAAGAGGCCGGTGCCGTGCGCGCGCGGCAGGACGCCGACTTCGATGTCGAGGCGGCGGATCGCCTTGGTGTCGCGGCCGTCCGGCCGCAGGTTCTCCTCGACGACGGCGGTGCGGAACTCGTGCTCGAGCACCGAGTCGAACTCGGCGGCGATGTCGTCCGCGGTGACCGCGCCGCCCTCGGTGACGAAGGCGGCCTCGGCCTCGGCCTTCAGCT
>VGPA01000080.1 GCA_016875665.1 Chloroflexota bacterium
ACGGCGCGGTGCCGGCGGTCGGTCGTCGGCGCGGCCCACAGCCGCGCTCGATGAGCGCCGCCTCGAAGGACGCCAGGGTCCGCGCCGCGAGCGCCGGAGCCACTTCGTCACGCGCCTCGGCCAGGGCGCGCTCCCACCCGCCGAGCTTGCCATCTGGACACGCGAGGTCGATCTGGATCGCACCGGTACTCTCGATGTGAAGCACGGGGTTCGTCTCCTTTGCAGTGGGTCACGAACTCCGTGCTTCTATTTCCCCTCAGCGGGGAATGTCAACAAACCGCCTCGCTATCAGGCGGCTAGTGGGTGACCGGGATGGTGGTCGAGCGGGCGAACAGCCGCACGTCGCGGCCCGCGAGGCTCAGGAGATCCGCGATGCCCTCGAGGCGCCCGAGTTGCGTCGAGAAGTAGTCCCGGCGTTCGTCCTCGCTCTCCTCCAGCGGATGCTCGCCCGTGCCGCGCCGGGCGACGAGCTGCCAGAGCCGGAGATAGTCGCGGGTGAGGTCGTCGGCACGCGCTCGCATCTGGAAGCCGTGCTGGCTGCGCGCGAGGCGGATGCTCGCGGACTCGAACGACGCGAGCCGCCCGAGCGAGGCGAGGAAGTCGGCGCGCAGGCGGCGCGCATCGTCCGTGTCGGCAGCCACGCGGGCGCGGCGGTAGGCGCGGCCGCGGACTTTGGCCTGCACGGTGAGCTCTCGGTGTCTCGAGTCGATCCGCTCGCGCAGCCGCTCGTCCCGAATCGCGTGGCCCAGCCAGACCGTGGGTGTGCGCGGGGGCATCACTCCGATTATCAACGCCGTGCCGAGTCCCGCGGCGATAATCGATCCGTGAACGAGCCCGGGCTGATCGAAGAGCTCCTGCACCCCGGAGCGGTCATCGCGCTGTACGGATACTCCCCGCTTCCCGGCCGGGCGAGCAACGGCGTGGCCGAGTACCTGAGACGGAACGGGTACCGCGTGATCGCGGTGAGTCCCAAGGTCGCGGGGGAGAAGCATCTCGGCGAGACCGCGTACCCGCGCATCCAGGACATCCCGGATCGAGTGGACTTCGTGGACGTGTTCCGGCGCGGCGAGTTCCTCGATGAAGTCGTGGACGACGCGATCGCCGCGAAGGCGCCCGCGATCTGGTTCCAGCTCGCGCTCGGCAACGTCGCGGCCGCCGAGCGTGCGGAGCGCCTCGGGCTCCGCGTGGTGTGGGACCGCTGCACCGCGATCGAGCACGGCCTCCTGGGCCTGGGCCCGCGCGGCTAGAAGGGTCCCGCCCGCGTCACCTCGACGTCCTTCGACACCGGCTCGCCGTTCGCGACGGCCAGCCAGAACGGATCCATCTCGATCCGCGCGTTCACGCCGCGCAGCGTCGCGAGGAGCGGCGCGAAGTCGCTGAGCCGGAACGGCTTGGTGTTCACTTTCACGGTCGACTCCCGGCCGCGCGCGACGAAGTGCGGCGCGGACACACCGGCGTGGGCGCCGGCGTAGCGCTTGGCGTCGATCCGCTGGAGCGCGCCGAGGGGCACACGCTCCTCGTGCATGCCCAGCATCGTCCGGTAGACGAGGTCGCCGCCCTCGACCGCAAGGGACGTGAAGTGCGTGTAGTTGAGCACGATGCCGAGGTTGGTCAGGAGCACGAGCGCGCCGATCGCCACGAGCGACCCGTCGCCCACCGCGGAGCCCATGAGCACCACCGCCACACCCGGCAGCGGGAACAGCGTGAACGACGGCCAGATCGCGCCGAGGGACGGGCGGATTGGGCGCATGAGACAAGTCTAGAAAGAAAAGAGACCCTTGCGGGTCTCTTCACGGTCGCGTCTGTGCGGAGGAAGGGACTTGAACCCTTACGCCCTTGCGGGCACAAGCCCCTCAAGCTTGCGCGGCTGCCATTACGCCACCTCCGCATTGGGGGAACGCAAGATTAGGGCATCGGAGGCGGCGTGCGCAGCGTGGTGAGCCACACGCCCGCCGCGAGGCCCACGAGCAGGGACGAGAGCGCGAGATAGGACAAAGCGGGCCCGCGGCGCAGGATCACGAGCAGCGCGAGAACCGCCGCGCACGCCACGAGCGCGAAGATCAGCAGCAGGAACGCGAGCGGAGCACTCACCGTCAGATCACGTTGTGCTCGGCGACGAGCGCGCCCTCGGCGAACCGCGAGGGGCGGAAGGGTGAGAGGTCCAGCGAAGCCATCCCGTCGACGAGGAGCTCCGCGATGAGCTCGCCGGCGGCCGGCGCGTGCATGAGACCGTGGCCCGAGAACCCGGCGGCGTGCACGAAGCCCTGCACCGTCGCGTCGCGGCCGAGCACGGGGTGCTTGTCCGGGGTGTCCTCGTAGAGGCCGGCCCAGCCGGTCTTCACGCGCGCGCGCTCGAGCGCCGGCACGCGCGCGAGCGCGCACTCGACGACCTTGGGCAGGAAGTCCCAGTTCACGCTCGTGTCGTAGCCCGGCGGGTCGTCCGGGTCACCCATGCCGAGCAGCACGCCACCCGACTCGCGGTGGCAGTAGAAGCCGCTCGCGAACTCGATGGTCATGGGGAACTCGCCGTCGAACCCGGGGACGGGGTCGGTCACGAAGATATGGCGGCGGAGCGGGCGGATCGGGAGGTCGATGCCGGCGAGCGCCGCGATCTGCGACGCCCACGGCCCGGCCGCGTCGATCACGGTCCCGCAGGGGATCCGCTCGCCGCCCGCCTCGACCGCGGCGACCTTCCCCCGCACGACCTCGATCGCGCTGACCGTCGCCCCCGGGCGGAACGTCACGCCGAGGCGGCGCGCGCCGGCGACGTACCCGCCGAAGATGCTCGAAGGGTCGGCGTAACCGTCCTCGGGGCAGAACGTCGCGAGGATGACGTCGTCGACGCGGCAGCCGGGGAACAGCTTCCCCGCCTCGGGACCGGTGAGGCGGCGGGCCGGAACGCCGAGGCGCTGCCAGAGCGCGAGCGAGCGCTCGAAGACGCCGACGTCGCGCGCCTCGGTGATCAGGAACAGGTAACCGACCTTGTGAAAAGCGGGGTCGACGCCCAGTTCGGCCTGGAACGCGTGGAGCTTGGCGAGCGCACGCTGCGAGAGGCGCACGTTCGGCTCGCTCGAGAACTGGAGGCGGATCCCGCCGGCGTTCTTGCTCGTGGAGCCGGACCCGAGGGTCTCGCGCTCGAGCACGAGCACGTCTCGCAACCCCTTCGCGGCGAGGTGGTACGCGACGGAGGCGCCCACGACGCCGCCGCCGACGATGACGATCTCGGATGAGGTCGTCACGAATACGGGTAGGTCAGTGCGGAAGGGGGGACTTGAACCCCCAAGCCCGTATAAGGGGCGGCAGACTCTGATTCTGCTGTGTTTGCCATTTCACCACTTCCGCGGATGACTTCGTCATTCTAGGAGTGAGGCGGGCTGGCCGCAGGACTCCCTCGCCGAAGTGTGTACGAGCGCCACTTCTCGTACTTCCGCGCCAGACGCGGGGCCTCTGGGTCGCGATAGAGCGCGCGAAGCAGGGCGTCCGATGCGCGGTTTCCGTAGCGCAGCGTGAAGAAGTCACGCCGGCCTGCATGCGCCTGCCGCTGGATCCTTCCACGGACTCCGAGGATGGCCTCCAACTGCTCCATCACCCAGTCCAGATGACTCGAGCTGGCGGACGCGAAGAAGGTCCAGAGCCGTTCATACAAGTAATCAGGGCGGCACGCACGGTTGGTCGATGTTGCAGGGTGTAGATCGTTCCATCGCCGTCGAGTAGGCCGCGAGTGAAGTCGAGGAAGCACGCAGCTGGGATCAGCAACCTCCCAAGCGTGAGGCTCTTTCGCTGCGTCAGGCCGATCGATTCCAGCCAACGGTAGAGGGCGACGTCGCCGATCTGGACTCGGAAGTAGAGCCCGCCCTTCCTCGTGCGTTGCTCGGCAATCCGCAGATGGGTCTTATCCAAGCAGCCGAGCAGAGTCTCCACCAAGTCCCGATCCCTCGAGCCGAAGGCAACGTGACGCCCGTCGGGCGACCGGCACCCATCGGTTGCGATGAGGCCTACCGCGTAGGCAAGCCGGGCGGTCCACCCCATCGGGACGTGAGCGCGCGACCGCACCGCATACCGCATGCCGCGGTGCGCGGCCGCAGCCCGCGCCACCCTGCCATCCGTTCCCGCGGTGAGGCCCTTCGACCAACCCTTGTCCACGATGGCATCGTGCATCGGGAAGGCGCGTTGCAGGTGTCGTCCAAAGCGGCCGAGGGCGTCGTCCATTGAGTGGACCCGCGAGGAACGGCGCCTCGCTAGCGCCGCACCGTCTTCACGTACCAGTCCTCGGCGTTCCAGAGCCGCTGCGTGCGGTCGTCGATGGAGCTCGCCACCACACCCTGGACGTCGCGCCGGATCGCGTAGAGGTAGTCGCTGAAGTAGAGGAAGACGACGGGCGCCTCGATCGCGATCTGCTGGAACACCGTGACGTAGAGCTCGAGTCGCTTCGCCTGATCCGAAATGCGGCGCGCGCTCTCGAGGCTCCGGTCCAGCGGCAGGGTCGAGTACCCCGAGAAGTTGTGGCCGGGGTCCCGTGACTGGCTCGAGTGGAAGAACTCGTACGGGTCCGGGTCGCCGGACCGCGCGACGCTGACCAGCATCGCGTCGAAGCTGCGCTGCCGCGCGATGCGGTCGACGAGCTCGGCGAACGGCATCGACCGCAGCTCCACCTTCATGCCGATCGCGCGCAGATCCTCCGCGACCTGCACCCCTGCCTGAAAATGCCCCGGCTCGTCGGAAGTCGAGAGCGAGAACGACAGGGCCACGCCGCCCTTGTCGCGCACGCCGTCGCCGTCGTGGTCCTTCCAGTCGGCCTCGTCGAGGATCCGCTTCGCGTCGGCGATGTCGTACGCGTAGCGCTTGATGTCCTTCACGTACGCCCACGAAGTCGGGGGGACGATCCCGTCGGCGAGGCGTCCGCGCCCTTCCGTCGCGACCTGGAGCACCCGGACGCGGTCGATGGCAGTGGCGACGGCCTGGCGTACGGCCCGATCGCGGAACGTCGGCTTCTCGGGGCTCACGTTCAGGAAGAGCGCGGTGAAGTCGCCTGTGGGCAGGCTGTAGAAGCGGATGTTCTTCAGGCCGCGCGCGCGGTCCGCCTCGGCGGACGTGAGCCCACCCACCCCATCGATCTCGCCGCGCGAAAGCGCGAGGAGCGCTTCCGACGGGTCGCGGAAGAAGCGGAACACGATCTTGTCGAGGTAGGCGCGACTCCGCTCGGGCCGCACGCGGTAGAAATCGTCCGAGCGCACGAGCGTGATCTGGCGCCCGTCCACCTCGGACACGCGGAAGGGGCCGGTGCCCACGGGTCGAGCGTTGAACTGCTGCCGAGCGAGCTCGGCGTACGGCACCGCGCTGAGGAGGTGCGCGGGGAGGAGCGGCGCGGTGGTGCTGTTGAGGAAGGGGCCGTAGGCGTCGGGGAGCGTGAAGCGGACGGACTTGCGGCCGATGGCCTCCACGCGCACGCCGCGGAACGCATCGGCGAACGGACCGATGTGCGCCGCGTCCTGCAGCAGCTTGATCGTGTAGAGGACGTCGGCGGAGGTGACCTCGATGCCGTCGTGCCAGCGCGCGTCGCTCCGCAGCTCGAAGTTCCAGATCTTGCCTTCGGCTTCGGTGCGGAATCCTGACGCGAGGTCGGTCACGATCGTGCCGTTCTTGTCGTACCGGGTGAGCCCGCTGAAGACGAGGCTCGCGACGTCGTCGTCGACGTTCGTCGCGGCGATCAAGGGGTTCAGGTACTGCGGCACGCCCGCCACGCCCTCGACGTAGGTCCCACCGTACGCGGGCGCCGACGGGAGCCCCGGTCCGCTTTCGGTCAGCACGGCCGCTGCACTCGCCGCCATCAGCAGGATGACGAGCGCGACGACGACGAGCTTGTCGCGCCAGGTCAAGCGGTGGGGCGGGCGCCTACCAGCGAGATGAGGACGTACGCGACGATCAGGGCGACGGTGAGGCGGAAGAGCGTCCGCTCGACGCCACGGCGGCTGCGGTACGCGGTCGACTCGCCGCCGAACGTCGACGAGAGGCCGGTGCCCCGAGCCTGCAGGAGGATCGAGGCGGCGACAGCCCCGGCGATGATGATCTGGGCGAGCTGGAAGAGGTCCACGTCCTCATGGTAAGCGGTACAGGCGCAGGCCCGCGCGCGCCTCGCCCGCGCCGTACCGCTCGCGCACGGCGGCCGCCAGCCCCGGGTGCCAGCGCGCCCGCTCGTAGTCCGGCGCGCGGCCGAGGGCCGCGAGGTC
>VGPA01000081.1 GCA_016875665.1 Chloroflexota bacterium
GCGCGCGCGCTCCGCCCCGCCGGCGGTGGATGCGAGCATCTGGCCGTAGCGGGCGTACTCCGCGACCGCGCCGAGACGGTCGCCGGAAAGGATGAGCGCCGCGGCGAGGCGGCGGTGCGCGGCGTGGTCCAGTGGATCGAGGACCAGGATCTCGCGCAGGAGACCGATGGCCGCCGCGCGCTCCCCGGTCCGCGCGAGCGCGGCGGCGCCGTCACGGAGCGCGGCGAGTGCCGCCGCAGGGTTCCCCTGCTCCGCGGCGACCTTCGCGAGGCCGCGGTAGCCGCCGTCGGCCTGCGGGAACTTCTCGCAGAGGTACTTGAACTGCTCCTCGGCCTTGCGCAGCTGTTCCGCCTGCAGGCTTCGGAGGCCCGAGGCGAGGGCAACCTTGTAGTTGAAGTCCGAGCCGCGCACGTCCTAAGTGTGCGCCTGGGTTACCCGTACTCGCGTGAGCGAGTACGGGTAACCCACCGGCCGAGCCGGAGGCGCGGGT
The DNA here is from genome assembly GCA_016875665.1 of Chloroflexota bacterium. Classification (GTDB taxonomy): domain Bacteria; phylum Chloroflexota; class Limnocylindria; order P2-11E; family P2-11E; genus SHYN01. The sequence goes on from VGPA01000081.1 coordinate 491, forward strand.
TGGGGGCTTACCGCTTGGTGAACTGCGGCGCCTTGCGGGCGCGCTTCAGGCCCGGCTTCTTGCGCTCCTTGGCCCGGCCGTCACGAGTCACGTGGCCGGCCTTGCGCAGGACAGCCGCGTTCTCCTTGTCGGCCTGGAGCAGGGCACGGGCGATGCCGTGCGCGATCGCGCCGATCTGGCCGGTCACGCCGCCGCCTTCGACCTTGACCATGGCGTTGAAGCGGCGTGCGGTGTTGGTCACGGCCAGAGGCGCCGTCGCCTCGATCGCCGCGCCGTCGCGCGCGAAGTACTCGTCTACCGGCTTCCCGTTCACGATGACGTTGCCTTCGCCCGGCACGAGCCGCACCCGCGCGATCGACGTCTTGCGCCGGCCCGTCCCCTGGAAGTACGCGCCCGTCTTCACCGTCATCTTCTTCGTTACGCCCCCAGCTTTTCAGGCTTCTGTGCGCCGTGCGGGTGCTCCGCGCCTTTGTACACGTGCAGGCGCCGGGACATGCTCTCGCCGAGGCGGTTGCGCGGCAGCATGCCGCGGACCGCGCGGCGCACAACCTCTTCGGGCCGGCGCGCGAGCAGGCTGCCGAGGGTTTCGGTGCGGAAGCCGCCCGGGTATCCCGAGTGGCGGGCGTAGACCTTGTCGCTGAGCTTCTTCCCGGTGACGCGGACCTTTTCCGCGTTCACGACGACCACGGGATCGCCCGAGTCGAGGTGCGGGGTGAAGCCGGCCTTGTGCTTGCCGCGGAGCAGAGCGGCGACGCGTGTGCAAAGGCGGCCGAGCGTCGCGCCGTCCGCGTCGACGACGCGCCAGCGGCGCTCGATCTCACTCGCCTTCAGCGTGTAGGTCTTCTGGATCGCTCGCTCCATGTCCTCGGTACCCGCTTTCGCCGTATTCGACCGCCACCAAGCACAGCCCCTTGGCCGCCGCGCTCGGACCCGCGAGGGACCGGTCCTGCTCGGCGAGAATCTCACCGAACCGCCCGGGCCCGATCTTGCCCCGGCCGACCCAGAGCAGCGTCCCCATGATCCCGCGAACCATGCCCCGAAGGAAAGCGTCCGCTTCGATCTCGAAGCGTACGACCGCCCCATCCTGGGCGAGGCCCACCCGCCTCACGGTCCGCTCCCCCGACTCCCCCGCCGCGAAGGCGGCGAAGTCGTGGCGCCCAAGCAGATGCTGGGCCGCCTCCCGCATCGCCGCGACGTCGAGCGTCCCGGGGAGATGGAGCTCCCGCAGCCGCTCGAGCGGCGCGCGCGCCGGAGCGTTCCGGACACGGTACTCGTATGTGCGGCTCGTGGCCGAGAAGCGGGCGTGGAATCGCTCGTCCGCCTGCTCGACCGCGCCGACCGCGATGTCCTCGGGGAGGAGGGCGTTGACCCCCCGCCCCAGCGCCTGCCCGTCCAGCGCGCTCGCCGCACGGAAGCTGATGACCTGCCCTGTCGCGTGGACCCCCGCGTCCGTCCTGCCCGCGCCGGCGATGCGCACCGGAGCGCCGCAGATCGTTCCGAGAGCCCGTTCGAGCTCGCCCTGGATCGTCGCTCCCTCCGCCTGGATCTGGAACCCGACGTACCGGGTTCCGTCATAGGCGACGGTCGCTCGCCAGTTGAGTGATTTCTCCGCCGTCTAGGCCTTTGCGGCCTTCTTGACGGCCTTCTTCGCCGCCGGCTTCTTGGTTGCCTTTGCGGGCGTCGGGGCCGCTGCCTTCTTGGCACGGCCGGGGAGCGCGAGACGCTTGCGCGGCTTCGGCTCCTCGGCGGGCGGCTCGTCCGCCACGGCCGGAAGGAGCTCGATGATCATGGCCGGAGCCGAATCGCCGACGCGCGGCGCGAGCCGCACGAGGCGCGCGTAGCCGGAGCGGCGGTCGGGGTAGCGCGGCGCGAGGTCGGTGAAGACCTTGTTCACGATCGCCGCCTCGGGTAGCCAGGCGATGGCGCGGCGGCGCGCCGCGAGCGAGCCGTCCTTGCCGAGGTTGATCATCTGGTCCACGAACCCGCGCACTTCCTTGGCCTTGGCCTCGGTGGTCTTGACCTTCTCGTAGCGCAGCACCGAGAGCGTGAGGTTGCGCAGCATCGAGCGGCGGTGCGCCGACTCCCGCCCGAACTTGCGCTGGTGAACTTGATGCGGCACTACTCGACGCGCGGCGCAAGCGCCGCGCCGCCTCCGGCTCGAACTCGCCTGTCGCGGCGTAGCCGCTCCTGGCTCGCGCTCATTCGGTCGACGCCCGGCGCAAGCGCCGCGCCGCCTCCGGCTCGAACTTCGCTGATGCTGTTCATTCGTCCTCGCCCTCGTCGCTCCCGTCGTCCGAAGAGCGATCGTCCCCGGCGGTCCGCACGGGTGCCTCGATGAGGCCGCGTGCGGCGAGGCGCTCCTTGATCTCGTCCAGGCTCTTCTTGCCGAAGTTGCGCATCCGGAGCAGCTCCTCGTCCGGGGTCTGGAGCAGCTGGCCGACGCGCGTGATCCCGTGCCGCTTGAGCGAATTGAACGCGCGCTGCGGCAGATCCAGGTCCTCGATCGGCACGTCGGCGACGCCCGACGGCAGCGCCGAGTCCTCGCGCGACGCGGTTGGGAGGGCGGTCTGCGCGCGGGTGAGGCCGGTGAAGAGCGAGAACTGATGCACGAGGATCTGCGCGCCCTGCGCGACGGCCTCGTCCGGCGTGGTCGTGCCGTCGGTCCATACCTCGAGCACGAGCCGGTCGTAGTTCGTGACCTGGCCGACGCGGGTGTTCTCGATCGCGAAGTTCACCTGCTTGACCGGGCTGTACAGCGCGTCGATCGGGATGACCCCGATCGGCAGGCCTTCGCGGCGCTCGGCGGAGTTGAAGCCGCGGCCGTTCTCGACCGTGAGCTCCATCCAGAGGGAGGCCTCCGGCTCGAGGGTGGCGATGTGCGCCTCGGGCGTCACGATCTCGATGTCGCTGGTGGTCATGATGTCGCCCGCGGTCACGGGGCCCGGACCCTCCTTCTCGAGGGTGAGCGTGACCGGCTCGCCCGCGAACGAGCGGAGGCGGACCCGCTTGAGGTTGAGGACCATCTGGACGACGTCCTCCTTCACCCCCGGCAGGGTCGAAAACTCGTGCTGCACGCCGCGGATGCGGGCGGCGGTGATGGCCGCTCCCGGAAGCGACGACAGGAGCACCCGGCGCAGCGAGTTGCCGATGGTCGTGCCGTAGCCCGCGGGCAGCGGTTCGCAGGCGAATCGCGCGTGGCGGTCGTCGCCCTCGAGACGCTCGATCTTCGGATAGTCAAGCTCGACGATGGACATGTTGGTACCCCTTCCCGCTTAGAACGAAGGTGCGCTTACGACGACAGCCGACGGCTGGTCGCAGGACGGTCTGACGAGCGCGAGCGAAATCTGACCATCTACCTGGAGTAGTGCTCGACGACGAGCTGCGTGTTGAGCTGGGCCTCGATGTTGCCCCGATCCGGATAGCTGGTGACCTTCGCCGTGAACGCGTCGGGGTCGACCTCGAGCCAGCCCGGACGGGTCTGGGTCTTGGCCCACGCAAGCATCTCCTTGAAGTAGCTCGCGTCCCGGCTGGACTCGCGGACAGCGATGGTTTCACCGGCCCGGATCTCGTAGCTCGGCGTCTTGGTGACACGGCCGTTCACGGTGATGTGACCGTGCGCGACGAGCTGGCGCGCCTGTGAGCGCGACTTCGCGAAGCCGCTGCGGTAGACCGTGTTGTCGAGGCGCGCCTCGAGTGCGGCCAGCAGGCCATCGCCGGTGGCGCCGCGGCGCTCGGCCGCCTTGTCGTAGGTGCCCTTCATCTGGCGCTCGAGCACGCCGTAGACGCGGCGCATCTTCTGCTTCTCACGCAGCTGAAGCGCGAAATCCGAGACCTTACGCCGGCGCTGCTGATGCATGCCCGGCGGGTTGGCCTTCCGCTCGAAGGTGCACTTGGTGAGGCACTTCTCGCCCTTGAGGTAGAGCTTCATCCCCTCGCGGCGGCACAGGCGACAGACGGGGCCGGTGTAGCGAGCCATATTCCTCTAAACCCTCCGCCGCTTCGGGGCACGGCAACCGTTGTGGGGGATCGGCGTGACGTCGGTGATCGCCGTGACCTCGAGACCCGAGGCCTCGAGCGCGCGGATCGCGGCCTCCCGGCCGGCACCCGGTCCACGCACGAACACCTCGACGGTGCGAAGCCCCTGCTCCACCGCCTTGCGCGCGGCGTTCTCGGCGGTCACCTGCGCGGCGTACGGGGTGCTCTTGCGCGAGCCTTTCCAGCCGGACGCGCCGGCCGAGGCCCACGCGATCACGTTCCCCATCGGGTCCGTGAGCGAGACGATCGTGTTGTTGAACGAGGCCTTGATGTGCGCCTGGCCACGCGGCACCGCGCGCTTGTCGCGCTTGCGGCGCGGCGCGGGTGCCGGGGCGGCTTGCGCCGGTGCGGCGGCGGCGTGCTCCTGTGTCATTAGGTCTTGCCCGTCGCCTTCTTCTTACCGGCCACCGTCTTGCGCGGGCCCTTCCGGCCGCGGGCGTTGGTCCGTGTGCGCTGACCGCGCACCGGCAGGCCGCGCCGGTGGCGCAGGCCGCGGTACGAGCCGATCTCCTGGAGACGCTTGATGTTGAGCGCGACCTCGCGCCGCAGGTCACCCTCGACCGTGTAATCGCGGTCGATCACCTCGCGGATCTTGGCCACCTGGGGCTCGGTCAGGTCGCGGACCCGGATCGCCGCGTCCACCCGCGCCTTCGCGAGGACTTCACGCGCCGTCGATGCGCCCAGGCCGAAGATGTAGCGCAGCGATACGTCCACGCGCTTCTCGCGCGGAATATCGACGCCCGCGATTCGAGCCATCGCTACGCTCCCTTCCCTTGCTCGCGCAAGCGCTCGCCGGCACCGCCTCGAGCTCGGTCGCCGCAACCAAGCCGCGCCTGACCCGTATTCGTCATTTCTCTTCCTAGCCCTGACGCTGCTTGTGCTTGGGCTCGGAGCAGATGACGAGAACCGCCCCGCTCCGGCGGATGATCTTGCACTTGTCGCAGCGCTTCTTGACCGACGCCTGGACCTTCACCTAGTACCTCACTCGACGCGTGATGCGCCCGCGCTTCAGGTCGTACGGGCTGAGCTCGACCAGCACCTTGTCACCCGGCACGACCCTGATGAAATTCATCCGCATCTTTCCCGAGATGTGCGCGAGCACCGCATGGCCGTTCTGCAGATCGACTTTGAACATCGCGTTCGGGAGGGCCTCCGACACCGTGCCCTCCACCTCGATGACGTCCTTGTTGCTCGGCTTACTTGCCATCTTGCTCAATCACCGCCGAGGCGGTGACGGCTCCGCCTCGACTCGCTCCCCGTGGCGAGGCCACTCGTCGCTCGACCTCAATGACTCCCGCGCAGCAATCTCCGGGGCCGATGGCCACGGGAACCAAAACTGTACCAAAACCGGTCGAGAGAGGGCAAGGCTCAGCCATGCTTGCCTGCTTTTTGGGGCTCCGGGGGCCCCGGACGAGGACCGTCACGCTCCGGCATCGTCAGCACCACCGGGCCGTCCGCGGTGCACCACACGGTGTGCTCGAAGTGCGCGCAGAGCTTGCCGTCGGCGGTGACGACCGTCCACTGATCGGGCTGCACCCTGGTCGTAACCGCGCCCACGTTCACCATCGGCT
>VGPA01000082.1 GCA_016875665.1 Chloroflexota bacterium
GCGACGGCGCCGACGCTGAACAGGGCGCTGACGTCTTCGTCCTCGAACGACCGGCCGAGGCGCCACACGCGCAGCGCGCCGAGGAGGATCACCAGCTCCACCACCGCCGTGGCGGCATGGATGATCACCGACTCGATCGGCTTGGGCCCGAGCAGGAACGCGGTCACCGGCCGCTCCACCAGGAAGAAGCCGGAGAGGCCGACGCGTGCGAGCAGGGTCCGCTCGCTGCCTCTCGCAACGAGCAGCGCGACCAGCAGGTTGACCACGGCGAACAGGTACGAGGTCCAGCCCAGTCCGTGGTAGACGTCGTTCAGCCACGCGTCGCCGCCCGGACGCACGCCGTCCACCACGCCGTCCAGGACGAGGAGCACGGTGGCGAGCACCATCAGCAGCGCCACCGGGCGCAACGCGCCTGCCACTAGCGAGGACCTGCCACTTGCGGGGGATGGTACGCGCGGCGCGCTTCCAGTGCGCCGATCGTCTCGGGCGGCACGAACACCCCGCCGAGCGGCGCGCCGTGCTCCCCCCGCCCGTGGTGATCGCTGCCTCCCGTGGGGACGAGATCGAACCGCCGCGCGAGCGCGAGGCAGGCGGCGGTCATCGCCGGGGTGTGCTCGCCGTAGTAGCACTCGATGCCGGCGAGCCCGCTCGCGGCGAGCTCAGGTACGAGAGCGTCGAGATCGCGCGCGGTGAACGGATGCGCGAGCGAGGGCACGCCGCCGTGTTCCCGCACGAGTCGCACGGCTTCGACCGGAGTCAGGCCGACACGCGCGACGTAGCCCGGCGCGTCCTTGGCGATCAGCGTCTCGAACGCGGCGTCGTATGACCGAACGTGTCCCGCCTCGAAGAGGGCTTGCGCGAGGTGCGGCCGGCCAAGCGATCCGCCCTGCGCGATCGCGACCACGCGCTCGAGTGGGACCGGATACCCGAGCCGGCGCAGGTTCTCCACCATCAGCTCGATCCGCCGACCGCGGTTCTCCCGCAGCCAGCGGAGACGCTCCTCCAGCGCGGCGTCGGCCGGATCCAGGAAATAGCCCAGCACGTGCACGTCGCCCCATGCGGACTCGGTGTTCAGCTCGGTGGCCGCGATGATCCTCACCCCGGCGGCGCCCCCCGCCTCGCTCGCCTCCGCGATGCCGGCCAGGGTGTCGTGGTCCGCGAGCGCGAGCACGCACACGCCCCGAGCGGCGGCCGAGCGCACGACTTCCGCCGCCGGCTGCGCGCCGTCCGAGCGCAGCGAATGCGTATGCAGATCGATCGTGTAGCCCACCTCGCTAAGCGGGCCCCAGCAGCCGGTCAACCCGCTCGATCGAGCGGGCCCTGCCGGTGCGCTCGTCGACGTCGATCAGCACGCTGTTGAAGACGACTGGTCCGGACGCCACCTCGAAGCGGCGCGGGAGCTGGTCCCGGAACTTGCCGACGATGATCGACGGATCGATCCCGAGCACCGAGTCGCGCGGACCGACCATGCCGGTGTCGGCGACGAGCGCCGTGCCTTGCGGGAGCACGCGCGCGTCCGCGGTGGGAACGTGCGTGTGCGTGCCGAGGACCGCGGAGACGCGCCCGTCGAGATGCCAGCCCATCGCGATCTTTTCGCTCGTCGCTTCGGCGTGCCAGTCCAAGAGGCGGACGCGCGGGAGGGCGGCGCCCTGCTCCTCGAGGAGCCGGTCCACGGCGCGGAACGGATCGTCCGCCGGCGCCATGAACACGCGCCCGATGGCGTTCACCACCAGGACGCCGCCGGTCACGATCCACCCTCGCCCCGGCTGCTCCGGCGGCATGTTCAGTGGGCGCAGGACGAAGCCGAGGGACTCGATCTCGCCAATGAACCGGCGCTGGTCCCACACATGGTTGCCGGTCGTGACCACGTCGGCGCCGGCGTCCCGCAGCTCCTGCGCGATGTCGGCGGTGAGGCCGAAGCCGCCGGCGGCGTTCTCGCCGTTCACCACCGCGAAGTCGACCGCCAGCTCGCGCCGCAATGCCGGCAGCAGCTCGCCCACCGCGTCGCGCCCGGGCCGGCCGACGACGTCACCGACCATCAGGATGCGCACTAGCGCCCCCGGCTACTTCGCGTAGTCGACGGCCCGGGTCTCCCGGATGATCGTGATCTTGATCTGGCCCGGGTACTGGAGCGTCTCCTGGATCTTCTGGGCCATGTCGCGTGCGAGGCGCGCCGCGGAGAGGTCGTCGATCTCGTTCGGCTTCACCATGACCCGGACCTCGCGGCCGGCCTGGATGGCGAACGACTTCTCGACGCCGGGGAACGAGTTGGCGACGCCTTCGAGCTCCTGGAGGCGCTGGATGTAGTTCGACACGACCTCGCTGCGCGCGCCCGGGCGCGCAGCGCTGATCGCGTCGGCAGCCGAAATGAGCGTGCCGACCATCGTCACCGGCTCCACGTCGCCGTGGTGGCCCACGACGCCGTCGATCACCGCCTGCGGGAAGCCGTAACGGCGGAGCAGGTCGCCGCCGATGATCGTGTGCGGCCCCTCGACCTCGTGGTCGATCGCCTTGCCGATGTCGTGCAGCAGACCGGCCTGCTTCATCGTCTTCACGTCGTAGCCGATCTCGGCCGCGAGCATGCCGGCGACGTGGCCGACCTCGATGCAGTGCCGAAGCACGTTCTGCCCGTACGAGGTGCGGAACTGGAGCCGGCCGAGCAGCCGGACCAGGTCGGAGTGGATGCCGCCGATGCCGACCTCGTAGATCGCCGCCTCCCCCGCCTCCTTGACCGTCTGATCGATCTCCGTGCGCGCCTTCGCGACCGAGTCCTCGATGCGGGCGGGATGGATGCGGCCGTCCACGAGCAGGCGTTCGAGCGCGCGCTTGGCGACCTGCCGGCGGATCGGGTCGAAGCCCGACACGACCACCGCCTCCGGGGTGTCGTCGATGATCACGTCGACGCCCGTGAGCGTTTCGAGCGTGCGGATGTTGCGGCCTTCGCGGCCGATGATCCGGCCCTTCATGTCGTCGCTGGGCAGCGGTACCAGCGTGACCGTGTGCTCGGCGGTGTGCTCCGCCGCGTACCGCGAAAGCGCCATCGTGATCAGGTCGCGCGCTTTCGCGTCGGAGTGCTCCCTGGCCTCAGCCTCGAGGTCGCGCACCTTGCGGTTGGTGATGTCGCGCATCTCGACTTCGACGCGGTCGAGCAGCTGCGTGCGCGCCTCGTCCTGGGTGAGCGCGGCGACGCGGGCCAGCTCGACCCGCTGCTCCTCCTGGAGCAGCATGGTCTTGGCGCGCTCCTCCTCGAGGGTCGCCTCCCGCTGGCCGAGACGGCGGTCCCGCTCCTCGACCTGGGCGATCTTGGCGTCGAGCTGCTCGTCCTTCTTGTCGAGCCTGGTCTCGTAGCGCTGGAGCTCCGAGCGGCGCTCGCGATTCTCGGTTTCGGCCTGCTTCGCGACCTTGAGGGCTTCGTCCTTGGCTTCGAGGATGATTTCTTTTTGGCGGGCCGTGGCCTCGGCAACGAGCCGGTCGGCGTTGGCGCGGGCTGCACTCTCCGAAGCGAGCGAAATCGAGCGCCGGAGGAGCACCGCCACGCCGAAACCGACAAGGCCCGCGACGAGGGCGACGACGCCCACGACGAGGAGGTCGGACATGCGGGATTCCTTTCCGTGCCGCGGTATCCGACGGTTGCCCATCGGACGTGATCACATGTTCGGTATCCGCGAGGATAGCACCGCATGCGAGAAGTGACCCGTCCCGACGAGGCGCCCCTGTCGGACTTCGAGATCGCCGCACGCCTTGCCGCGGTCCCGGAGTGGCAGCGGCACGGCGGCACGATGGAGCGCACGTACCTGCGGCGGGGATTCACCGACGCGGTGGTGCTGATCTCGCGCATCGCGGCCCTGGCGGAGGCGCGGGACCACCACCCCGATCTCCACCTCGAGCGGTACCGGCGTCTCCGGGTGGCGCTCACCACGCATGCCTGCGGCGGGCTCTCGGCCGCGGACTTCGACCTCGCCCGCGCGATCGACGAGGCGGCGCTCCCCTAGCTCCCGGCCTCCTGGTCGTCCTCGTCGTCGGGGTGCGCGAGCACCTGCTCGATCGTCTCGTAGTCGAAGCCGCGCTGCGTGAGGAAGGCGTGGATCTTCCGCTTCCGGTCGGCGGGCTCGAGCGTCAGCCACCGCGCGAGCGGGCGGCGGATCGCGGCGCGGGCGAGCCGTACCTGGCTGTCCGGCGGCCGCTCCCCGAGCACGAGGTCGATCGTCTCCCGGGAAACACCTTTCTGCATGAGCTCGGAGACGACCGCGCGGCTCCCCTTCGGGCGGAACCGCTCGCGCTGCTCGACCCAGTACCGCGCAAAATCGGCGTCGTCGACGTAGCGCTGCGCGCGCAGCCGGTCGACGGTCTGGTCGATCACGTCCTCGGCGTGGCCCTTCGACCGCAGATGCCTGCGGATCTCCGCCACGCTCTTGGGCCGCGCCGCGAGGAACCGCACCGCCAGCTCGTAGGGATCGCCCATCGCGCGCTTGGGACTAGTTCTCTTCATCATCGCCGTCGCCCTCGAGGGCGGCGGCGCCGGACTTCTCTCGTACCTTCTTCTCGAGCTCGGCGGCGACGTCCGGGTGGTCGCGCAGGTACTGCTTCGCGTTCTCCCTGCCCTGACCCAGCCGCTGATCGCCGTAGTTGAGCCATGCTCCGTACTTCGACACGACGCTGGTGGCGATGCCCATGTCGATGAGCCCGCCCTCGCGCGAGATGCCCTCCGCCGCGAGGATCTCCATCTCGGCCTGGCGGAACGGCGGCGCCACCTTGTTCTTGACGACCTTCACGCGCACACGGCGCCCGATGACCTCGGTTCCGCTCTTGATCGGCTCGATCGGACGGACGTCGAGGCGCTGCGACGCGTAGAACTTGAGCGCCTTGCCCCCGGTCGTGGTCTCCGGGTTGCCGAACATCACGCCGATCTTCTCGCGCAGCTGATTGATGAAGATGACCGTGGTCTTGGTCTTCGCGACCGAACCGGTGAGCTTGCGGAGCGCCTGGCTCATCAGGCGGGCCTGGAGGCCCACGTGCGAGTCCCCCATCTCGCCCTCGATCTCGGCCTTCGGCACGAGCGCCGCGACCGAGTCGACGATGATGAGGTCGACCGCGCCGGAGCGAACCAGCGTGTCCACGATCTCGAGGGCCTGCTCGCCGTTGTCCGGCTGCGAGATGAGGAGCTCGTCGGTGTTCACGCCGCAGGTGCGGGCCCACGCCGCGTCGAGCGCGTGCTCGGCGTCGATGTACGCCGCCGTCCCGCCGCCGCGCTGGACCGCGCCGACCGCGTGGAGCGCGAGCGTGGTCTTTCCGGAGGCTTCCGGCCCGTAGATCTCGATCACGCGGCCGCGCGGGTACCCGCCCACGCCGAGCGCGAGGTCCAGGGCCAGCGAGCCGGATCCGATGACCTCGACCTTCTGGCCGTCGTTCGTGCCCATCTTCATGATCGAGCCCTTGCCGAAGGCTTTCTCGATCTGGAGGATCGCGGCGTCGATCGCCTTCGTCTTCTCCGTCACGTCATCAAGCCCTTACGGCCGTTCCTTGCGCTTCGGCTTCACGACCTCGAAGGTCATCGGCTCGATCGGGCGGACCGTCGCCTGCCGCTTGGCCTCTTTGGCCAGCTGCTCTTTGGACTTCTTCTTCTGGTTCTTGGTGCCGCCGTCGCCGCGTCCGCTGGGCATGCCCCACCTCCGCCGGACGGATTGGAAGCGTCGCCGGCCGGGTCGAGCATACCCCGCAGGAACGGCGCGACAATGTGCCCGCATGCCTGCGCGGAAAGCGGCGGCTCGCGTCACGACACGCACCGGCGACCGAGGCACCACGTCGCTGTTCGGACCCGGCCGCGTCTCGAAGACCGACCCTCGCATCATGGCACTCGGCGACCTCGACGAGGCGCAGGCGGCCATGGGCGTGTGCCGCGCCGCCGAGCGGGGCAAGACGGCGGCCGTGCTCCTCGCGCTCCAGCGCGGAGTCTACGTCGTGATGTCGGAGGTCGCGACGCCGCGCGCGCGGCGGGCCCGGCTTTCCCAGCGCATCGACGCGGCCTCGGTCGCGGAGCTCGACGCGCTCGCGGCGACGCTGC
>VGPA01000083.1 GCA_016875665.1 Chloroflexota bacterium
TCCTCGCCGATGCCCTCGGTCTTGTAGGGGTGGATGTCGCCGGTGTAGATCGAGCCCTCGGGGTCCGCGCCGACCACGACCACGCCCGGATTGCGCTCCTTCAGATAGCGTCCGGCGCCGCTGATGGTGCCGCCGGTGCCGACACCCGCCACGAGATGGGTGATCTTGCCATCGGTCTGGCGCCAGATCTCGGGGCCGGTCGTGCGGTAGTGGGCCTCGGGGTTCTCCGCGTTGTAGTACTGGTTCGGCTGGAAGCCGCCGGGGATCTCGCGGGCGAGCCGGTCGGCGACCCGGTAGTAGGACTTCGGCGACTCGGGCGGCACGGCCGACGGGCAGATCACGACCTCGGCGCCGTACGCGCGCAGGAGGTCGCGCTTCTCCTGGCTCATCTTGTCGGGCATGGTTACGACGAGGCGGTAGCCGCGCAGCGCCGCGGCCATGGCGAGCGCGACGCCGGTGTTGCCGCTCGACGGCTCCACGATCGTTCCCCCGGGCTTCAGCAGCCCGCGCCGTTCCGCGTCCTCGATCATCCCGAAACCGATGCGGTCCTTCACCGAGCCGCCCGGATTCAGGTGCTCCAGCTTGGCCACGATGGGCGCCTTGATCCCCTTCCCGATGCGCGACAGGCGCACGAGGGGAGTGTTGCCCACCAGGCTGAGGACATCACCCGCGATCTCCACGACCGGATCGATGCTAGGTGACGCCGCCGTGACGTCGCTCCGGGAGACGGCCGCGCCCAAGCGCCGCCTAGGAGTCGCGCGCGGGCACCCACGTGGTGGGCGCCGTGATCCCCTTTCCGTAGCACGCGAGGCAGCGCACGTCGTCGAAGGCCTTCCGCCGCCCGCAGCGGGAGCATTCCAGCGACTTCACCGCGTTGCGCACGGGGTCATAGCCCTTCTTCTTGCTGCTCACGCTTCTTGCTGCTCACGCCGTTCGCTCGATGTTCGCGCCGAGGGCGCGCAGGCGAACGTCCAGATCCTCATAGCCGCGATCGATCTGCTCCACGTTGTTGATGATGCTTTGGCCTTTGGCGCAGAGCGTGGCCGCCAGCAGCGCCATGCCGGCGCGGATGTCGGGGCTGCGCACCTCGGACCCGTACAGCTGCGTCGGACCGACCACCACCGCCCGGTGCGGGTCGGCGAGCACGACGCGCGCGCCCATACCCACAAGCGAGTCCACCCAGTACAGGCGGCCGTCGAACATCCACTCGTGGATGAGCACCGTGCCCTCAGCCTGCGTGGCGAGCGCGGTCGCGATGCTCGTGAGATCGGCCGGGAAGCCGGGCCACGGCTGGGAGCGCACGGTGGGGATCCGGTTGCCCATGTCGGGCTCCACCACGTAGCGCTCGCGTTGCGGCACGATCAGGTCGCCGCCGCGCACCTCGGTTTCGACGCCGAGCCGGCGGAACACCAGCCGGGTCATGTGCAGGTACTGCGGCACCGCGTCGCGGATCGTGATCTGGCCGTGGGTCATCGCCGCGGCGCCGATGAACGAGCCGACCTCCATGTGGTCGCTCGCGATCCGGTGCTCCACGCCGTGGAGCCGGTCCACACCCGTGACGTGGAGCGTGTTGGTCCCGAGCCCTCCCACCCGTGCGCCCATCGCCGCGAGGACGCGCCCGAGCTCCTGGACGTGCGGCTCGCTCGCCGCGTTGCGGATGACGGTGTCCCCCTTGGCGAGCACCGCGGCCATCAGGACGTTCTCCGTCGCGGTGACGGACGCCTCGTCGAGGAAGATGCTGGCGCCGTGCAGGCCCTCCGTGCGGAGCGCGTAGCCGGCCTGCGTCGTGTCGATCTCGGCGCCGAGCGCCGAGAGCGCGAGGAAGTGCGTGTCGTTCCGCCGCCGGCCGATCACGTCGCCGCCCGGGACGCCGAGCTCGGCGCGGCCGCGGCGCGCGAGCAGCGGGCCGGCGAACAACAGCGAGGTGCGGATCTCCCGCGCGAGCGCGGGCGCGATCGACTGGCCGCCGAGCTCGCCCGCGGTGATGCGGATCTCGTGCGGCCCGAGCTCCTCGATGCGCGCGCCGAGCTCGCCCGCGATCTCCACCATGCCGCGAACGTCCCGGATGCGCGGGAGATTCTTGAGCGTGACCGGCTCGTCGGTGAGGAGGGCGGCCGCGATGAGCGGCAGGGCCGCGTTCTTGTTGCCCGACGGGGTGATCACGCCGCGCAGCGGCGTGCCGCCTTCGACGATGAAGCGCGCCATTCGGCTGGAGCGTACAGGCAGCCGGTAGCCGGGCGCCTAGCGTTTGATGGTCGTGACCGGCCCGCGCAGCGTGAGCGTGGCCATGTCCGTCGCCGCGGTGGTCGACACCGCGAGCGCGCGGGGAGCGTCGATCGACACGGATCGGCAGAGGTCGAGCGCGACGGGGGTCGCGCTTCGTCCTCCCGCAAAATCGTTCCCGGCGATCTGCACGTTCTCGGCGTTGCTCACGAACACCGCGCCCTCGGATCCGTAGCCTTCGAAGCGGTTCTCGGCGATCAGGATGTCGCGATTGCCCAGCGCGGTGCCCCGCCGAGCGGCCAGCCCGAGGAGGTCCTCGATGCGGATGTTGGTCCCCCCGGCGTTGCCGACGAACTGGTTGCGGCGGATCGTCAGTCTCCGGGCGTGGTACACCTCCGGCCAATAAAGTTCGAGGCCGCCCTGGATCGGGTGGTGGTTGACGCCCTCGAACCGCGTGTCTTCGATCGTGCCGTTGGACGCGTAGACGCGCGCGCCGCCGTTGTAACGGGAGAAGGTGCAGCGCCGGACCGCGAAGCCGCTCCCGACCGCGGAGAGGTCGGCGATCAGGTCCGGCCGCCGCTCCGGCGGGGTCACGGCGTCGAGCCGCGGCGGCAGCGCCGCCTGTCCGCCCATCTGCTCCCACGAGATCGTCCCCGGCACCGCGGCGTCGAGCACCAGGCGCACCGCCGTCTGATCGCGCCAGCGGACCAGGCCGACGTCCACGACCCGCGCCAGGCCCCGGGTCTGTCCGGTCGCCTGATCGATGACCGCGACGTCGTCGCCAAGGCTGAAGAACTCCTGCCGCTCGACCACCAGGATTGCGCCCTCCGCCCGCAGGACGCGCAGACCGGTGCCGTGGAAGGTGAAGGCGTCGTCATGCATCCCTGAGAACCGGCACCCCTCGAGCGTCGGCCCGAGGCGGTTCCACTTGCTGTGCAATCCGTCGGCGTTCGTCGAAAGGAGCCGGTCCGTACCCGGCAGCGGCGCGATGACGCAGTCGCGGAGCACCAGCCCGTTGTCGTGGAACGCGGCGAAGGCGAGGACGGGCGCGCTGTGGACCGCCACCCCTTCCAACACGCAGTCGTCGCTGAACCAGACGGCGACGGCGCCCGGGTGCGCGTTGTCGCGGGCGCCGAAGACGAATCGATCTCCGGCGGCGACTCCGGTGAGGTGGCCGCGCACGGCCCCGGTCCAGCGGTGGAGCCCGCCACCGATCGCGCGCAGATCGGTGAGCCGGTTGAAGAACACCTGCCCGTGGCGCCCGGTGGCCGCCTTGGGCAGATCGGGAGTGGCGGCGGCGCGCACGGTGAGCCACGTCCTGGCGTCGGCGAAGCGCGGGTCGAGCGGATCGGGGTACGTGCTCTGGATGCGGAGGTCGATCGAGCCCGCGGCCTCGTCTACCCCGGCGACGGTGCCCTGCGTGAACTGCAGCGCCTCGTAGTCCACCGCGAGCGACCGGACGACCACGTTGCGGCATCCGGACAGCCCGATCACCGCGGCGTCGCGGTTCCGCGCAACGAGCAGCGTCCCGGCCTCGCCCTCGAGCGTGAGATCGCGCACTCCCTGGAGGACGACGAGCGCGGGCTGGCGGAGCGGCACGTCGCCGATCCCCTGCACCGCGGGATAGGGACTCCTTCCTTCGAGCATCGCGGCGGCAGCCAGGAGATACCGCCCGCGCGGAAAGAACACCACCGCCCCGGGCTGGGCCTGCGTCGCCGCCTTGATCGCCGCGGCGATCGGCGCCGCGTCGTCGGCTTGGCCGTCCCCCTTCGCGCCGAACGCGCGGACGTCGAAGCGGGCGGAGCCCGTCAGGATCTGGAAGGCGCGCGGCGTGGAGGCCGGGCTGGCGGTCGGGCCTGCCGGTGGCGATGAGGCGGTCGGCACGCAGCCGGCGGCCACACTCGCACCGAGCGCCGCCAGAAGCGAGCGTCGCGAGACGCGCATCGCCTTGCCGCTTGCGGTCATCCCGGGCCCATCCCCGGCGGAATCGTACGCTCGGACGCAAGTGCGGCTGCTCCACACCTCCGACTGGCATCTTGGCCGTACGCTCGCCGGACGGCCGCGGACGGCCGAGTTCACGGCGGTGCTGGACGAGGTCGTCGCCATCGCGCGCGACGAGCGGATCGACTGCGTTCTCCTGTCGGGTGACGTCTACGACCACAAGGTCGCGACCGCCGAGGCCGACCGCCTCCTGTTCGACACGCTCGTCCGCCTGCACCGCGAGCGCGTGGGCGTGGTCGCGATCCCGGGCAACCACGAGTCGCCGGAGCGATGGCGTGCGCTCGCCCTGCTGCTTGGGGAGATCGGCGTCAAAGCCGTCACGGAGGTGAGGCCGCCCGACGAAGGCGGTGCGGTAGAGGTCGCTTCGCGCGACGGGCGCGAGGTGGCGTACGTCGCCTGCGTGCCGTTCGTGCCGGAGCGCTTCTACGGCAGCACGCGCCTGCTGTTCGAGGACACCGAGCGGTGGAGCCGCGAGTACGCGCAGGGCATGGGTGATCTGCTCCGCGCGATGAGCCGCGGCTACCGCACCGACCGCGTGAACGTGCTCATGGCGCACCTGCACACCGCGGGCGCGCGCCTGGGCGGCGGCGAAGCCGAGATCACGGTGAGCCCGGAGTGCGCGGTGGCGCCGGCGTCCCTGCCCGCCGCGGCCACCTACATCGCTCTCGGCCACATCCACCGGCCCCAGGACATCTCCCGCGCTCCGGCACCCGCGCGCTACGCGGGCTCGCTGCTCCAGCTCGACTTCGGTGAGCGCGAGCAGGAAAAGTCGGTGACCCTCGTCGAGGCGAGCCCGGGCAGGCCCGCGGTGGTCCGTCCGATCGCGCTCCGCGCCGGACGCCGCCTCGTCGACGTCGAAGGGACGCTCGACGAGCTCGCCGCGCGCGCGGGTGAGCTCGGGGACGCCTGGCTCCGCGTCCGGGTGCGCACCGAAGGCCGCTCCCCCGGCATCGCGGATCGCGTCCGCGACGCGCTGCCCAACGCGGTCCAGGTCATCCCGTCGTACACGCGGCCCGCGGACGCGCCCGGTGCGCCGGTTCTCTCGACGCTCCAGCCGCGCGAGCAGTTCGTCGCGTACTACCGCGCCGAGCACCAGGCGGATCCCAGCCCGGAGATGCTCGCGACGTTCGCCGAGGTCCTCGACCTCGTGACGAAGGAGGACGCGTGAGGCCGCGCATCCTCCGAGTGAAGGGCTTCACCGCGTTCCGGGACGAGCAGGTCCTCGACCTCGGCGGCCTCGACCTGTTCGCGATCGCGGGGCCGACCGGCGCCGGAAAGTCGTCGCTCCTCGACGCCATGACGTACGCGCTCTTCGGCAAGGTCGAGCGCGTCGGCGATCAAGTGACGCAGCTGATCAGCCACGGCCTCCCGGCGCTGTTCGTCGAGCTCGAGTTCGACGTGGGCGGCACGCCGTATCGCGTAGCCCGCCGCGCGCAGACGAAGGGGGCGAGCCGCGCGATCCTCGAGCAGGGCGGCGGCGGCGGGGCGTGGACGCCGATCGCGGACCAGTCGCGCGAGGTCACGCGCAGGGTCGAGGCGCTGATCGGGCTCGACTACGGCGCGTTCACGCGCGCGGTTTTGCTCCCGCAGGGGAAGTTCGACCAGTTCCTGTCGGGCAAGCCCGACGAGCGCCGGCGAATCCTCACGGAACTGCTCGATCTCGGCCTGTTCGAGCGGATGGCGAAGACGGCCGGAAGTCTGGCGCGCGACGCGGAGGCGGATGCCGCCATGAAGCGCGCGCTCCTCGAGCGCGAGTACCGGGGGGCGACGACCGAGGGACTCGCCGACATGCGCGAGTCG
>VGPA01000084.1 GCA_016875665.1 Chloroflexota bacterium
GCGCCTCCACGACATCGGCAAGATCGCGACGCCCGACCGCATCCTCCAGAAGCCGGGCCCGCTCGATCACCACGAGCGCGACGAGATGCACCGTCACTCGGAGGCCGGGTACGAGCTGCTCCGCCGGATGGGCGACTTCTGGGACGGCGCGCAGCTGGTGCGCTGGCATCACGAGCGCCCCGACGGTCGGGGCTATCCGCGCGGCCTGCGCGGCACGGAGCTGCCGCTCGAGGCCTCGGTGATCAGCGTGTGCGACGCATACGACGCGATGACGTCCGACCGCGTGTATCGCGAGGCGCTGACCTCCGACCGCGTCATGAGCGAGCTGCTCGCCGGTCGCGGCACGCAGTGGCACGCGGCGGTGGTCGACGCGTTGATCGAGATGGTCCGCGAGGAGCGCGAAGCGGGTCGTCCCTCGCTCGCGATGACGGTCGGGAGCCTGCCGCGGGCCTGACGGCGGCGGCGCGCCCATACTTTCCGAATGAGCCGCATCGTCGTCGCCATGAGTGGCGGCGTGGATTCCTCCCTGGCCGCCGCCCTGCTCCACGAGCGCGGCGAGGACGTCATCGGCGTCTGGATGCGGTTGGTCCCGTCTTCCGGCTCCGCAGCGCCGCGCTGCTGCGGCACCGACGAGGCGGGTGAGCTCGCGCGGCGCGCGGCCGACGCGATCGGGATCCCCTTCTACGCGCTCGACTACGCGGACGTCTTCGGCCGCGAGGTGGTCGACCGCTTCGTCCGCACCTACGCCGCCGGCGAGACGCCTAACCCCTGCATCGCCTGCAACGCGCACGTCAAGTTCGAGTCCCTGTTCAGGGACGTGCTCGCGACGTTCGCTGCGGATCGCCTCGCGACGGGCCACTACGCCCGCGTGACGGGCGAGGCCGGGCGGCGGCGCCTCTTGAAAGGACGGGACGAGGCGAAGGACCAGTCGTACGCGCTGTACATGCTGGGCCAGCGCGAGCTCGGCCGGACGCTCTTTCCGATCGGCGAGCTGCGCGACAAGGCCGAGACGCGCGCCGAAGCGGTGCGGCTCGGCCTGCCGAACGCCGAGACGCCGGATAGTCAGGACATCTGCTTCGTGGACGGCGACTACCGCGACTTCGTGCGGGCGCGCGCGCCCGAGGCCTTCCGAGCCGGCCCGGTCGAGCGCGTGGACGGGTCGCGCGCCGGGACGCACGCGGGGATCGGCACGCTCACGGTGGGGCAGCGCTCCGGCGTGGGCGTGGCCACGGGCGAGCGCCTGTACGTGCTGCGCCTCGAGCCGTCCCGCAACGCCGCCGTGGTGGGGACGGGCGAGGAGGCGGCGGCACGCCGTTACGAGATCCGCGACGTGTCGTTCGTGGCGGACGCCCCGCCCGCCGCGCGCTTCGAGGCGGACGCGGTGGTCCGCTACCGGGGCACACCGATCCCGGCCACGGTAACCGTGGACGGCGACGCGGCGCGCATCGAGCTGGCGCGGGCGGCGCTCGTCTCACCCGGGCAGGCGCTGGTGCTCTATCGCGGCGACGAGGTCGTCGGCGGCGGCGTCGTCCGCTGAGAGCCCTCGCGCGCTTCGCCGCTGTGGGCGCCGCGGGAACGCTGCTCTACGTCGCGGGAGTGCTCAGCGGCGACGTCGTGCGCCGCCCGACGCCGGGGCTCGCGGTGGCGGTTGCCGCGGGCGTCGCGATCTCGATCGCGCTTTTGTGTTGGGCGGTTCGCGGGCGCGGGGCCGGCGACGCCGCGGTGGGAGAGCGTCCTCGGCGCGCGAACGCCATGCGGGCCGCGTGGCTCCTGGTGTCCGGCGCTTCGCTCCTCGGGCTCGTCTGGCTGCTCGACCCGCCCAGGCCGCGGCTGGGCGAGACCACGCGCTTCCACAACGACGCGATCGCGCTGGACGAGTGCGCGGCGCGGACGTTCCTGCGCGGCGGCAACCCCTACACGGACGTGGCGCTCCGTCCGTGCTTCGAGGAGCTCGACATCGCGTGGAGCCGCACCACGCCGCTCCGCGCGGGGTCGTTCGCCGGTCTCACCGAGTACCCGTCCGACGCCGCGCTCGAGGAGGCCTGGCTCGCCGGCGGCACGGAGGAGTTCGTCGGCCGACTGTCGTATCCGGCGCTGGCGTTCCTCGCGGTGGCTCCGCTCGCCGCCGTCGGCGGCGACCCGAACGCGGTCGCGCTCGCGTTCCTTCTCGCTTCGTTCGCCGCCGTCGCCGTCCGCGCGCCGTCCGGGATCTCAGGCTTCGCGCTGACCGCACTCCTCGGCGCGCCGTGCCTCATCGCGTTCGGGACCAGCGGCTCCGCGGATCCGCTGTTCGCGCTGCCCCTGGTCGTGGCCTGGCTCTGGCGCGAGCGCGGCTGGAGCGCGGTGGCGCTCGGGCTGGCGTGCGCGACCAAGCAGCTCGCGTGGTTGTTCGTCCCGTACTACCTGATCGTCACGCTGGCGGAGCGGGGACCGCGCGTGGCCGCCCGTCGCGCCACCGTCGCCGCCGCGGTCTTCCTCGCGACGAACCTCCCGTTCGCGCTCCGCGACCCGGGTGCGTGGGTCGCCGGGATCGCGACCCCGCTGGTCGCGCCGATGTTCCCCCTCGGCTCCGGCGCGGTGCTCCTGCTCACCACGGACGGGCTGCTGCCGCTCGACCCGCGGCTGCTCAACGTCCCGCTCGTGCTCGCGGAAGTGGGCGCCCTCGCCTGGGCGTGGCGCCACCGGCGGAGCGACCCCGAGATGGGGGCCGTCCTCGCCCTGGCCCCCTTGTTCTTCGCGCCGCGCAGCCTGTTCTCGTATTTCTTCCTGATGCCGCTGTTCGCGGCTGCGGCGATCGCGCGGATGCCGCTGGGCGGCGCGACCGTCGAGTCGCTGCGCCGGGCGGGCGGCGTCACACTGCTCGCCATGCCGGGAGGCTGGCCGTTCCGCCCGCGCTGATCGTCGTCGCGCTCGTCGCGATCGGCGTTCCCGCCGCGCTGAGGAGCGCGCTGGGCAGGCCGCGCCACATCGGCGCGGCATGGATCGCGTCGCTCACCGCTGCGGTCGTGGCGCAGGTCGTGGGAGAGGTCGCAGGCGGGCGCGCGGGGGTGATGGGCGACGCGCAGCTGCTCGCCGCGGTGGCTTCCTCGTTCCTCGCGACCGTGGCGGTGATCGCGCTCGAACGCCGCGCGTGATTCCCCGTAGAGTTTTCCGCATGGACAGCGCGACGATCCGCGAGCGCTTCATCGCGTTCTTCGAGAGCAAGGGGCACACCCGCATCCCCAGCGCGCCGCTCATCCTGAAGGACGACCCGAGCGTGCTGTTCACCAGCGCCGGGATGCAGCCGCTGGTGCCCTACTTCCTGGGGCGCAAGCAGGCGCCGGCCAAGCGCATCGTCACAATCCAGAAGTGCGTCCGCACGACGGACATCGACCAGGTCGGGACGGACTCCTACCACCAGTCGTTCTTCGAGATGCTCGGCAACTTCTCGCTCGGCGATTACTGGAAGAAAGAAGCGATCGCGTTGGGTTGGGGGTTCCTGACCACGGAGCTCGGCTTCAACCCCGACGCGCTGGTCGCCACCATCCACACCAGCGACGACGAGGCCTACGGCATCTGGACCGAGGAGCTGGCACTCCTCCCGGCGGCCAAGGTGTTCCGCCTCGGCGACGAGCACAACTTCTGGTCGCCCGGCCCGACGGGGCTCTGCGGGCCGGACAGCGAGGTGTTCTTCGACCGGGGCCCGCAGCCGGGCGCCGGCCCGCACGAGTGCAACCCGGGCGAGCACTGCGGCCGCTACATCGAGATCTGGAACTTCGTGTTCCAGCAGTACGACCGCAAGGAAGATGGCTCGCTTGTCACGCTCACCAAGAAAAACATCGACACCGGGGCGGGCCTCGAGCGCATCACGCAGGTGCTGCAAGGGGTGCCCGGCGACACCTACCGTACGGATCTGTTCCAGCCGCTGGTGCAGCGCATCGCAGCCACCTCCGGCGCCTCGTACGGCGAAGATCCCGCCGCCGACAAATCGATCCGGATCGTCGCCGAGCACACGCGCACGGCCACGTTCCTCATCACCGACGGCGTGGCTCCGTCCAACGAATGGCGGGGCTACGTCCTGCGCCGGCTGCTGCGCCGCGCCGCGTTGCACGCGCGCCGGCTCGGGCTTCCGGTGGGCTCGCTTTCGGCCCTTTCGGGTGACGTCGTGACGACGATGCAGCGCCACTATCACGAGCTCACCGGCGCGCGCGGGCGCATCGCGGAGACGATCCGGCTGGAAGAGGAGAAGTTCGAACGCACGCTCGCCTCGGGCAGCGAGCGGCTGAACGGCGCGATCGCCGCGGCCAAGGCCGCCGGCCGGCCCTCGATCGACGGCGAAACCGTGTTCGCCCTCTACGACACGTTCGGCTTCCCGCTCGAGATGACCAAGGAGCTCGCCGGCGCGGCCGGGCTCGCGATCGACCAGCGCGGCTTCGACGCGCTGCTCGACGGCCAGCGCCAGCGCAGCCGCGCAACCGCCAAGTTCAACCAAGACGCACTGCGCTTCGGCCAGTTCTACGCGGAGCTCAAGGAGCGCCAGGGTCTCGGCAGCACCTTCACCGGGTACGACAGCCTGAGCGAGGAGACGGTGGTGCGCAGCCTCGCCGTGAACGGTGAGCCGGCCGCGGAAGCCCGCGAAGGCGCCGAGATCGAGATCGTGCTCGAGCGCACGCCCTTCTATCCCGAGGGCGGCGGCCAGGTCGGCGACCGCGGCGAGATCACGACGGCCGAGGGTCGCGCGATGGTGGCCGACACCCAGACCGCGGCGCCCGGCGTGATCGTGATGGTCGCCAAGGTCACGGATGGTGCGATCCGGCTCGGCGCGGCGGCCAAGGCGATGGTCGACGAGCGGCTGCGCCGCGACACGATGCGCAACCACACGGGCACGCACCTGCTGCATGCCGCGCTGCGGCGCGTGCTGGGCGACGACGTGCATCAGGCGGGATCGCTGGTCCACGCGCCGAACCTGCGCTTCGACTTCACCTTCGGCCGCGCGATGACACAGGACGAGCTGCGCCGGGTCGAGGACGAGGTGAACGCCGCGATCCTCGACAACTGCCCGGTCGAGGCGCGCACGATGCCGCTCGAGACCGCGCTCGCCACCGGCGCCGCGGCGCTGTTCGACGAGAAGTACGCCGATGAGGTGCGCGTGGTCGAAGCCTGCTCCAGCCGCGAGCTCTGCGGCGGCACCCACTGCCACCACACGGGAGACATCGGGATGCTGCTCATCGTCAAAGAGGAAAGCGTCGGCGCGGGCATCCGGCGCATCGAGGCTTTGACCGGAGGTGGCGCCCTCCAGGAGGTGCGTGAGGTGCGCGAGCGCCTCGCGAAGGCGTCGGCGGCACTGCGCGTGCCCGCGCAGCGTGTGCCCGACGCGGTCGCGCAGCTCCAGGAGCAGCGCGACAAGCTGGACAAGGAGCTCACCGCAGTCCGCCGCGCGGGCATCGACGCCCAGGCGAAGGAGCTCGCGCGCACCGCCCAGGACGTCGGTGGCGTGAAGATCGTGACCGCGTCTGCCGGCGCCGCCGACCTCGACCACCTGCGCGCGCTCGGTGACCGGATCCGCGACCTGCTCGACGGCGGCGGCGTCGTCGTGCTCGCCGGCACGCGCGACGACCGCGCCTCGCTCGTGGTCACCGTTTCGAAGGACCTGGCCAAGCGCGTGAGCGCCGACGCGGCCGTGAAGGCGCTGGCGCCGCTGATGGGCGGGCGTGGCGGCGGCAAACCGGACAGCGCCTCGGCGGGCGGCGGCGATCCGAAGCGCATCGCGGACGTGCTCGCCGAGGCGGTCCGGGTCGTCCGCGACAAGCTGAACGGGAGCGGTGGCTAAGCACGCCTTCGGCGTGACGGGGAGAAGCCCGAGGCCGGGTCCGCTCGCCGCGGGTTTCGAGGTCGCG
This sequence comes from Chloroflexota bacterium, assembly GCA_016875665.1. Classification (GTDB taxonomy): domain Bacteria; phylum Chloroflexota; class Limnocylindria; order P2-11E; family P2-11E; genus SHYN01. The sequence goes on from VGPA01000084.1 coordinate 5,877, forward strand.
GCCGGGATGGTTCGCGTCGTCACAGTGCGCCGTGAGGGCAGCCGCCTGAAGGTCGTCGCGGGCACGGCCGCGCCGCTCGCGCCCGGCGCGATGCGCGGCGGCTTGGTGGTGGACCGGGCCGGCGTCTCCGCCGCCGCGGCG
>VGPA01000085.1 GCA_016875665.1 Chloroflexota bacterium
ACCACCTCACCGGTAACGTTCAACGCCTGGGAATGGGAGCTCGCGCGCTGAACGGCGTCCGTGCGCTCGCGATCGCCGCGGCGCTCGTGGCGTGCACCGCGCCGCCCGCCGCCGCGCGGCCGGAGCCCTCACCCGTGGCGAGCGGCGGGACGCTGCGCGTCGGCATCTCGGCGGACGTACCTGCCCTCCAGCCGTGGAGCGCGGCCGACCCGTCCTCGCTCCTGGTCGCGCAGCAGATCTTCGAAGGGCTCGTGGAGTACGAGCCGGGCGGCTTGCGCGTGCAGCCCAAGCTGGCGTCCGCATGGGAGATGTCCACTGACGCGCGGACCTGGACCTTCACGCTTCGCGACGGCGTCCGTTTTCACGACGGGGCTCCCTTCGACGCGGCCGCGGTGGCCGCTTCGTTCGAGCGAGCGCGCGTCGACGGCGCGGCCGCCTACGCCGAGCTTTGGGGGGCGGAGCCGGTGATCGCGAAGGTCGAGGCGCGCTCATCGCGAACGGTCGCGTTCACGCTGCGCTCCCCGTTCGGGCCGTTCCTCGCGAACCTCGCGCTCACGGCTTCGGGAGTCGTCAGTCCCGCGGCGCCGCGGGCGGGTGACGCGGCGATCGTCGGGACCGGCCCGTTCCTCCTGTCCGCGGGCGCCTGGGAGCACGGCAAGTGGATCACCCTGTCGCGCAACGACGCGTACTGGGACGCCCCGCGCAAGGCCTCCGTGGACCGGGTGACGTTCCGCCCCGTGCCGGACCCCGCGTCGCGCGCGGCGGAGCTGCGTGCCGGCTCCCTCGAGATCGCGACCGACCTCACCGGGGCCGCGGCCGCGTCGGTGCGCGCGGACCCCAACCTGCAGCTCGTCATCCGCCCGACCCCGAGCCTGGCCTACCTCGCGTTCGATCAGCGCACGCGTCCGTTCGACGATCCGGCCGTACGGCGCGCGGTCGCGATGGCGCTGAACAAGCGTCCCCTCTCCCAGACGGCGTACGCCGGCGAGGCCGTCGTCGCCGCGCAGCTGCTGCCGCCGTCGATGCTCGGATTCGACCAGAGCCTGCCGGAGCTCGCGCGCTACGACGAGGCCGCCGCGCGGAAGGCGATCGCGGACGCGGGTGTCGGGTCGGGCGTGGTCACCGACCTCTGGTATCCGCCCGCGTCGGCCACCTATCCCGAGCCGCGTCGGGTCGCCGAAGCCCTTGCCTCTGATCTCGCCAAGGTCGGCGTGCGCGCGGAGCCGCGCCCGGCCGCCGCTGCCACGTTCCGCTCCGACGCCCGCGCGGGCCGCTTCGCGCTGTGGCTCGACGCGGTTGTCGCGCGGAGCGGCGACCCCGACTCGCTGCTCGCGGCCCTGTTCGCACCGGGGGACTGGCCCAATCCACAGGCGACCGAGCTCCTGCGGCGCGCGCGGTACGAATGGGACCCCTCCAAGCGCGGGGAGCTCTACAAGCAGGTCGCCAAGATGGCCCAGACGGACATGGTCCGTGTCCCGCTTTTCCACGTCGGGTCGTCCATCGGGCTGTCCCGGCGCGTCGCCGGGCTCGGCGGGCAGCCCGTGGGCGCCGAGGCCCTCGCCGCGGTGCGGTTCGTACCCTAGGGAGGTGATGATCCTCGGCGGAGGGCACCCCGGCGGAGTGATGTTCCGCTGGGGCGGGTCGGACGAAGGCGCGCGCCGGCCGACGCTCGCGACCTACCGGCGCCTCCTCACGTACGCGGCGCCGTACCGCGGGCACCTCCTGCTCTCAGCGGTGCTGCTCGCCATCTCGACGGGGCTCTCGCTCGTCTACCCGCAGGTGGTGCAGCGCGTCCTGGACCTGGGGCTGTACGACGCGGGGCTCTTGAACGCGCTCATCGGCGGGCTGGTCATCGTCCTGCTCGTCCGGTCGGCGCTCGACGGCGTGCGCCAGTACGTGATGGCGTGGACGGGCGAGCACGTGATCTTCGACCTCCGGCTCACGATCGTGCGCCACCTCCAAGGGCTCTCGCTGTCGTTCTTCCACCGCCGCCGCACGGGGGAGCTGATGTCGCACGTGACGAGCGACGCCACGATGGTCCACGACGTCGTGACCCAGACGATCATCTCGGTGCTCGGTCAGGTGCTCCAATTCGTAGGCGGCATCACGGTCATCTTCCTGATGAACTGGAAGCTCGCGCTCCTCACGCTGATCGTGGCGCCGCCCATCGGTCTCCTCGGCCAGTACCTGGGCCGCCGCATCCGGGTGCTGTCGCGTGCCGCGCAGGACGCGCAGGCCGAAGCGGTCGGGGTGCTCCAGGAGGCGATCGCGGAGATGCGCGTGGTGCAGGCGTTCACCCGCGAGGAGTACGAGGCGAAGCGGTTCCACGACAAGCTGCTGATCGCGCTCGGCAAGTCGCTGGAGCGGTCGCGCCTCGGCGCGACGATGTTCCCGCTGATGGGTTTCCTCGCCTTCAGCTCGTCGATCGTCGTCCTCTGGTACGGCGGCCACCAGGTCGGCGCGGGCGAGCTCACCGCGGGCGAGCTCGTCGCCTTCCTCCTGTACGTGAACCAGGTCGCCGGACCGGTGGGTGGCCTCGCCGGGCAGTGGACGCAGATCCAGAGCGCGTTCGGCGCGGCGGACCGTCTGTTCGAGCTCCTCGACACGCAGCCCGAGGTGCGGGACGCGCCCAACGCCGTCACGTTGCCGCCGGTGCGCGGCGAGATCGTGTTCGAAGGTGTTTCGTTCGCATACGACGGCGTGCGCGACGTGCCCGCGAAGGCGGAGCGTCCGATCGTGCTGAAGGACGTCGCGGTGACCCTCGCCCCGGGGGCCACGACCGCGCTCGTCGGGCCGTCCGGCGCGGGCAAGACGACGTTCGTGAACATGATCGGCCGCTACTACGACCCGATCGCGGGCCGTGTTCTGGTCGACGGGCACGACCTCCGCGGGGTGAAGGTGCTCTCGCTCCGCGAGCAGATCGCCGTCGTCCCCCAGGAGCCGATCCTCTTCGCGACGACGATCGAGGAGAACATCCGGTACGGCCGGCTTGGCGCGACCGACGGCGAGGTGCGCGCCGCGGCCGCGGCCGCCAACGCGTCGGAGTTCATCGATCGGCTGCCGTGGGGGATGGGCACGATCGTCGGTGAGCGCGGCGTCCGGCTCTCGGTCGGCCAGCGCCAGCGCGTGGCCATCGCGCGCGCGCTGCTGCGCGACGCGCCGATCCTGCTCCTCGATGAGGCGACGTCGTCGCTCGACAACGAGAGCGAGTACCTCGTGCAGCAGGCCCTCGACCGTCTCATGCTCGGGCGGACCACCGTGGTCATCGCGCACCGCCTATCCACGGTGGAGCGCGCCGACCGGATCCTGGTGCTCGAGTCGGGAGCACTGGTCGAATCGGGTACGCACACCGAGCTGCTGGCCAAGGGCGGGCTGTACGCGCGCCTGTACGAGCGGAAGTTCGAGACGGAGCCCGCCACGGCCGACCCGGAGCCTGGACCGCAGATGGTTCGGCGCCAGCGTGGCCCGCGGCCGGTGGAGCCCCCCGGCGGCGGCGCCATGCTCGAGGACAGGATCATCATCGGCTGACCGCCCCGGCGCGCTATAATTCCGACTAGGATGCTCGGAAATCAGCCCGCCTCGGGCACCGCCTTCCACGTCACCACGCGCGGCGAGTACGGAATGCGCCTGATGGTCGATCTCGCCCGCCACTGGGGCGACGGCGCGGTGTCGCTCCATGCCGTTGCCGACCGGGAGCAGCTCCCGGAGGCTTATCTCGAGCAGCTGGTGGGCGCGCTGCGGCGCAGCGGGCTCGTCACCGGGAAGCGCGGCGCGGGCGGCGGCTACATCCTCGCGAAGGAGCCGGGTGCGATCACCGCGGGCGATGTCGTGCGTGCTCTCGAAGGGCCGATCGCGACGCAGGACTGCTGCGACGAGAGCGATCCGGTGGCGCGCTGCGTGTTGGAGCGGAACTGCGGCACCCGCGCCGTGTGGGTGCGCCTCCAGGGTGCGATCGCGCGAGCGCTCGACGCAATGACGCTCGCGGATCTCGCCGCGGCGCCCCCCGCTTCCGTTCCCGCGCGGTAAGGAAAGAAGGTTCATGTCCGACCTCGTGATCCGCGATCTCCATGTCAGCGTCGAGCACAAGCCGATCCTGCGCGGGATCGACCTCACCGTCCGCGGCGGCGAGGTGCACGCGATCATGGGCCCGAACGGCTCGGGGAAGAGCACGCTGTCGCTCACGCTGATGGGCCACCCGCGCTACACCGCCACGTCCGGCTCGGTCACCTACGACGGCAGGGACCTGCTCGCGCTCCCCGTCGACGAGCGCGCGCGCGCCGGCGTGTTCCTCGCCTTCCAGTACCCCGCCGCGATCCCCGGCGTCTCGGTGGCCAACTTCCTGCGCACCTCGATCAACGCGAGGCGCAAGGGGCCGGGCGGCGCCGCGTCCTCCGTTCCGGCACGCCCGGCTTCGCCCGGCGGCGCCGTGCCCCCTTCGACCGATATGCCGATCCCTGAGTTCCGCAGGCTGCTCAAGGAGAAGACCGCGCTGCTCGAGGTCGACGACTCGTTCCTCACGCGTGCCGTCAACGACGGCTTCTCGGGCGGGGAGAAGAAGCGGCTCGAGATGCTCCAGATGCACATGCTCCAGCCGACGGTCGCGGTGCTCGACGAGACCGACTCCGGCCTCGACATCGACGCACTCAAGGTCGTGTCGAACGCGATCGAGAAGCTGCGCTCGCCGCAGGTCGGCATCCTCCTGATCACCCACTACGAGCGCATTCTCCGCTACGTGCATCCCGATCAGGTCCACGTGCTCATCGACGGCAAGATCGTGCGCACCGGCGGCCGCGAGCTCGCGAACGAGCTCGAGGCGAAAGGCTACGACTTCGTGCGCGACGAGCTGTACGCGGGGAAGGCCTAGGCGTGGCCCAAGCCAAGATCGGGCCGGCGGCAGGCGCGCTCGACGTCGCGCGCGTGCGCGCGGACTTCCCGATCCTCACCCAGCGCGTCCACGGCAAGCCGCTCGTGTATTTGGACAACGCGGCCACGAGCCAGAAGCCGACCGCGGTGATCGAGGCGGTGAGCCGCGCGTTCACGGAGCACAACGCCAACATTCATCGCGGTGTCTACGAGCTCTCCGAGCGGACCACCGCGCTGTTCGAGGGTGCGCGAGAGACCGTCGCGCGGTTCATCAACGCGCCCGAGACGCACGAGGTCATCTTCGTGCGCAACGCCACCGAGGCGCTCAATCTCGTGGCCTACTCGTGGGGGCAGGACAACATCAAGAAGGGCGATCGCATCATCACCACCGTCCTCGAGCACCACTCCAACTTCGTGCCCTGGCAGCAGCTCGCGCAGCGCGTCGGGGCGGAGGTCGTGGTGATCGACATCGACGACCAGGGGCGGCTGCGGATGGACGATTACGAGCGCGAGGTCGCCAAGGGCGCGCGCCTGGTCGCGTTCACGCACACGTCCAACGGGCTCGGTGTGGTGAACCCCGCGAAAGAGATGATCGCCAAAGCCAAGGCGGCGGGCGCCACCGTCCTGGTGGACGGGGCGCAGTCCGTGCCGCACTTCCCGGTGGACGTGCGGGACCTGGGCTGCGACTTCCTCGTGTTCAGCGGACACAAGATGCTCGCCCCGCCCGGCTCGGGCGCCCTCTGGGGGCGGACCGCGCTCCTGGAAGCGATGCGGCCGTTCCTCTACGGCGGCGACATGATCGCGGCGGTGACGGTGCAGCGCTCGACCTGGAACGACCTGCCCTGGAAGTTCGAGGCGGGCACGTCGGCATACGTCGACGCGATCGGCCTCGGCGCGGCCGTCGAGTACCTGAACGCCGTCGGGCTCGAGCGCATCGAGGCGCACGAGCGCGCGCTGACGCAGGATCTGCTCGCCCGCCTCGGCGAGATGAAGGGCGTGCGGACGTTCGGTCCCGCGGACACGCGCGACCGGTCGGGAGTCGTCTCCTTCGAGATCGAAGGCGTACACCCGCACGACGTCGCGACGATCCTCGATCGTGGAGGGGTGTGCGTCCGCGCCGGCCACCAC
>VGPA01000086.1 GCA_016875665.1 Chloroflexota bacterium
GTCCCAAGTGCGAGCGGGCCCTCGGCGACGAGGTGCTCGGCTCGATCATCGCGGGGATCCACCAGGAGAGCCGCCATACGTACGGCGCACCCCGGGTCCACGCCGAGCTCCGCCTCGCGAAAGGCATCCGGGTCGGCCGCAAGCGCGTGGCCCGCCTGATGCGCCTGTCTGGCCTTGCCGGCGTGCACCGCCGGCGGCGGCCGCGCACCACCATCCGCGGCGCGGTCATCTCGGCAGTGCCCGACCTGGTCGGCCGTGACTTCACCGTTGATCGGCCGGACCGGCTCTGGATCGCCGACATCACCTACATCCGCACCGACGAGGGCTTCCTGTACCTCGCCGTCGTGCTCGACGCCTGCACGCGCCGCATCGTCGGCTGGTCGATGCGGCGGACCCTGGAGACCGAGATCGTGACCGCCGCCCTCGACATGGCCATCGCTCGCCGGAGCCCCGCCGCGGGCCTGGTCTTCCACAGCGACCACGGGTCGCAGTACACGAGCTTCGCCTTCGGCCACCGCTGCCGCGAGGCCGGCATCGCGCCCTCGATGGGCGCGGTCGGCTCGGCGTACGACAACGCGATGGCCGAGAGCTTCTTCGCGTCCCTGGAGTGCGAGCTGCTCGACCGCAGTCACTTCGACACCCGCGAGCAGGCGCGCGTCGCCGTCTTCGACTACCTCGAGGCCTGGTACAACCCGCGCCGCCGACACTCATCGATCGGGTACGCCTCGCCGGCGGAGTTCGACAGGAGGTTCGCGGAGCTCGCGCTCACCTAATGTTTGAGGCTCCACGAGACCGGGGCAACCGCAATTCCGCCGTACGGCACCGTTTTAGGGCGAACATACCTCGGAGGGAAGTATTTCTATTCCTCCTGAGACCCGACCGCTACCCGAGAACACCCCGGCGACTGAACGCTCGCCCTGTACGGGGACCGCACATGCGACGGATTGAAGGGCTACGTGCGCTTCGTGGGGATCACCACCTGCAGACCCAGCTCCTTCAGCAGGGCGGGGTCGATCTCGGCGGGCGCGTCGAGCAGCGGATCGAAGCCGGTCTGGGTCTTGGGGAACGCCTGCACCTCACGGATGTTCTCCGTGCCGGCGAGGGTCATCACGAGCCGGTCGATGCCCAGGCCCGCGCCGCCGCTCGGCGGTGCCCCGTATTCCAGGGCGTCGAGGAGCGCACCGAAGCGCAGCGCCGCCTCCTCCTTGCCCACGCCGAACTGCGCGAACACCCGCTCCTGCACGTCGCGCCGGTGGATCCGGACGCTGCCCCCACCGAGCTCCTTGCCGTCGACCGCCATGTCGTACTGCTTGCTGCGCGCGCGCAGCGGATCGGTGTCGAGGAGCGCGAGGTCCTCGTCGGCCAGTGGAGCGCAGAACGGGTTGTGCGCGAAGGTCCAGCCACCCTCGGGCGTCCGCTCCACGAGCGGGAACTCGACCACCCACGCCGCGGCGTGCGCCGAGGCGTCCGCGAGCCCGAGCTCGTCGCCCATCTTCTCGCGGATGAGGCCGAGCGCCTCGCTGGCCACGTGAGCGGAGTCCGCCACGGCGAGCACCAGGTCGCCCGGCTGCGCGCCCGACGCGGCGCCGATGCTGGAGATCTCGGCCGGGCGGAGAAACTTCGCCACCCGGGACTCGACGTCCGACCCCTTGAACGCGAACGTCGCGAGACCCTTCGCCCCCTTGCGCCTGGCGAGCTGCTCCCACGCCTCGATCTCGCGGCGGCTCGCGTCGGCCTTGCCCGGCACGCGGAGACCGCGGACCGCCTCGGCGTCGCGGAAGACGCCGAGGCCGCTCGACGTGAAGTCGCCGAGGTCGACGAGCTCGAGACCGAACCGTAGGTCGGGCCGGTCGCTGCCGTAGCGGCGCATCGCCTCCGCGTAGGTGAAGCGCGGCCAGGCGCCGGGCCGCATCGGCTTCGAGGCGAACTTCTTGAAGATCCCGGTGTAGAGCTCCTCCAGCAGCGCCGTGACGTCCTCCGGGTCGACGAACGACAGTTCGACGTCCAGCTGCGTGTGCTCGTACACCCGGTCCGCGCGCGGGTCCTCGTCCCGGTAGCAGCGCGCGATCTGGAAGTACTTGTCGACGCCGCCGACCATCAGGATCTGCTTCAGCTGCTGCGGCGACTGGGGCAGCGCCCAGAACCGGCCCGGGTAGTACCGGGACGGAACGACGAAGTCCCGCGCACCCGTGGGGTCCGAGCGGATGAGGTTGGTCGTCTCGATCTCCCAGAAGCCCTGGCCGACCAGGTGGCGGCGGATGTGGTCGACGACCTCGTGCCGCAGCCGCATCAGCTCGCGTGACCGCTCCCGGCGCAGGTCCACGTAGCGGTACTTCCATCGCAGGGTCTCGTCGACCGGGGTCTCCTCGTTCACATAGAAGGGCGGCGTCTTCGATTCATTGAGCACGGTCACGCGTCCGGCGACGAGCTCGACCTCGCCCGTGGGCAGCTTCGGGTTGCGGGTGCCCTCGGGTCTCGCGCGCACGCGGCCCTCGATCTGGAGGACCCACTCGCTGCGCACCGCGGCGAGCGCGGCGTGCGCGGGTTCCCCGCTCGCGCTCGCGACCACCTGGGTGATCCCGTAGCGGTCGCGGAGATCGATGAACGTCAGGTCACCGTGATCGCGCCGGCGGTGCACCCAGCCCGCGATCGTGATGGTCTCGCCGATGAGCGCCTTGTCCGGCTGGCCGCAGGTATGTGTCCGCAGCACCGCTTACGACTCCTTCAGAAACGGCGCCTCGCCGGCCGCGCCCTGCTCGTGCTGCATGGGATCGAACGGGCGCGGCGGCTGCCGCCGCGGCACATGACGGCCGACCTCGGTCACGACCGCGGCGAGGCGCGTGACGCGCTGCGTCTTCGCGACCAGGTCGCGCACGACGACGTTCCCCCCGGCCGCCTCGGGCGTGCCGCGGATCACGGCGACCCGCGCGCCGTGCTTGACCGCGCTCTCCAGCTGCTTGTCGAGCGGCTTGGACGAGTAGTCGATCCCGACGCTGAAGCCCGCCTCGCGAAGCGGATCGGCGAGCTGCGTGCGATCGGCCGCGTCGTCGGGCTGCGCGGAGACGATGTAGACGTCGGGTGTCGGCGCCTTCGGCATGGTCACTCCCTGCTGCGTCATCGCGAGGATGAGCACGTCCACGCCGCCCGCGGTTCCGACGCCGGGAGTGGGTGGGCCGCCCATGGTCTGCACGAGCCCGTCGTAACGGCCCCCGGCCGCGACGGCGATCCCGCCGCTCTTGGTGAACTCGGGATCCGTGAGGTGGAACTCCCAGACGGTCCGCGAGTAGTAGTCGAGGCCGCGCACCATCGTCTCGTCCACGACGTACCGCACGCCGAGCCGGTCGAGGCCTGCGGTCACCGCCGCGAAGTGCGCGCGGTCCTCCTCGCACAGCAGACCGGCGAGGCGCGGAGCCGCGGCGACGACCGCGCGATCGCGCGGATCCTTGGCGTCGAGGATGCGCAGCGCGTTCGTCTCGAGCCGCCACCGCGACTCCTCGGTGAGGTCGGCCGCGCGGCTCCGGAAGTAGGCGGCGAGCGCTTCCTTCACCTTCTGCTGACACGCCGCGTCGCCCAGCGTGTTGATCCGAAGCTCCACGTCCACCAGGCCGACGTCGCGAAACAGGCCCGCGGCGAAGCTCATCATCTCCACGTCCGCCGCCGGCTCCTTCGCGCCGTAGCACTCCAGGCCCCACTGCCAGAACTCGCGCAGGCGCGCATTCTGGGGCCGCTGTCCGCGGTGCATCTGCTCCCAGTAGAAGAAGCGCACCGGCAGCGGCTGCTTGTGGAAGCCGTGCTGGAGGAACAGGCGCGTGACCGCCGCGGTGCCCTCGGGACGGAGCGTGAGACCCGACTCTCCGCCGCGCTGCGACACCTCGTACATCTCGTAGCCGACGATGTCGCTCGCCTCGCCGACGGACTTTACGAACACCATCCGGTCCTCGACCGTCGGCGTCTCGATGCGCGGGTATCCGTAGCGGAGCGCTCGGCTCTGGGTCACGGACTGCAGCGCGTCGAACGTCGCCGCATCCGCGGGAAGCAGATCGCGCATGCCTCGTGGCGTCTGAAGGGCCGACATCGGTATCGTGACGATAACGATTGGCCGAGTGCGAAGCGGCTTCGCCGCGACAAGCGAGTCGAGACGGAGCCGGCGAAGCGAAGCTGAGCGTCGATCAACATAAGGGAGGCGACATGCCGGATCGTCCCGAGCAGCCCACCGCGACCATCGAGCTGGCGAAGGGCGGCTCTTTCACCATCACGCTGTACCCGACGAGCGCGCCCAACACCGTCTCCAACTTCGTCGAGAAGGCGAAGTCGGGCTTCTACGACGGGCTCACCTTCCACCGGGTCGAGGACTGGGTGGTCCAGGGCGGCGACCCCGAAGGCAGCGGGCGCGGCGGCGGCCGCGTGAAGAGCGAATACAACGACCTGCCGTTCAACGTCGGCGCGGTCGGCATCGCGCGCGGCCCGGACCCGGCCATCAACAACGACGCGCAGTGGTTCGTCACCAAGAAGGACTCCCAGTTCCTCAACAAGCAGTACACGAACTTCGGGCAGATCAACACGGGCATGGACGTCGTGACGGGTATCAAGATCGGCGACAAGATCAAGAGCATCACCATCTCATGAGGCGCTTGCTTGTTGCTGCCATCGGACTTTCTCTCGTCGCGTGCCAGAGCGCCACGGGGAGCGCCGGCCAGGCCCCCACGCCGCGACCGGCCGCGACCAGCGTCCTCGCGGGGGGTACGCCAACCGCGGCGGGCACGCCCGCCGCGGCGGGGACGGCCACCTGTCCCCCGCCCACAAGCGGAACCGTCTCGCAGGCGACCATCACGCTGACCAGCGGCGGCGTCGTCACCTTCGCCCTGCGTGCCGACAAGGCACCGCTCACCGTGAAGAACTTCGCCGACAAGTCACGCGCCTGCTTCTACGACGGCCTGATCTTCCACCGGGTCGAGCCCAACTTCGTGATCCAGGGCGGCGACCCGCTGGGGACCGGCACCGGCGGCCGGAGCAACCTCGCCACGGAGCCGAGCGACCTGCCCTTCCTCAAGGGCGCGGTGGGCGTCGCCCGCGGCGGCGACCCCAAGGTCTCCAACGACGCGCAGTTCTTCATCTGCACCGGCAGCTGCCGTCACCTCGACGGCCTCTACACCAACTTCGGCCAGGTCGTGAGCGGCCAGGACGTCGCCGACCGGGTCAAAGTCGGGGACCGCATCCGCAGCATCCGCGTCCAGTAGCAAAAGAAAGGGGCCCGGGTCTCTCGACCCGGGCCCCCTGCGAACGCATCGCGGGCAGGTCCTAGAACGAGCCGGTGCGCGGGTTCGGCGCGATCGTTCTGCCCGCGAGGTCCTGCACGTCCTGCACCTGGATCGTGCCGGTCGACGATCCCCACAGGCCCCCGGCGCTGCACGTGATGGTCCAGGTCACGGCGTCGGTGGACGCCGTGATGTCGGCGGTGCCGCTCGTGCAGACGCCGGCGTTGCCGTAGCCGTTCGCGCTGTTGTTCACGACGTAGTGCTGGACGTTGCCGGCCGAGCCGGTGACGCCCGCCCCGCCGCCCTTCATCGCCTCGCTGTAGACGATGGTCAGGACCGTCGTGCTGTTCCGGGTGACGCTGGTGATGGTGGGCGACGTCGAGTCCGTCACCGTCACCGGGATGTTGCTCGGGTTGAGCGAGAGCGCGTTTCCGGACTGGTCCGTGGCGGAGCTCACGGTCAGCGTGTACGTACCCGCCGGCACGAGAGTGGCCCAGGTGAGCACGACCGACTTGCAGTCGCGGGACACCTGCACCCCCGTCGCCAGGGCGATCTGCGTGTTGAGGCTCGAGCTGCCGGCGTTGGTGCTGGTGATCGTGTAGTTCGCCTTGCGGTCGATGCCGGCACCGGTCGTGGTCGGCGGGGTCACGCTGCCGCCGCCGCAGGTCGCGGTGGTGACGTTCATCGCCTTGCTGTAGGCCACGCTGAGCGTGGTCTGGGTCGCGCTG
>VGPA01000087.1 GCA_016875665.1 Chloroflexota bacterium
CCAAGGTCAGCGCGATGATCACCTCGGTCGTCGACCACAAGGGCGGCGCGAGCCAGGCCGGCCCGAACGGTCAGGGTGGCCCCGGTGGCCAGCGCCGTGGCCCGGGCGGTCCCGGCGGGCAGCGTCCCGGGGCGCCGGCCCCCTCCGCGTCACCGTCCACGAACTAGACACACCCATCCTCCACGTCGCGATGAGAGCGCCGGCGCACGCCGGCGCACTCATCGCGTTCGGGCGGTAGCCTCTCCGTGTGGGAACGCTCGGGCTCTTCGCCGTCGGGATCGTTCTGCTCGTGCTGTGCGTGGTCGGCGTCGTGTTCGCGATCGTGGTGGCCAAGGCCGCGCGCCGTCCCCGTCCCGCGCTGCCGCGCGACTGCGGCGACTGCGTCTTCATGGTTCCGCGCGCGAAGATCTACAAGCGCGAGACCCTCGAGGACGAGGACGGCATCGTCCACTACCTCTGCCAGCAGCGCTGGATCGAGGTCCTCCCCATTTCCCCACGCTGCTCGCTCGGCAAGAGCCGCTCCCGGCGCACCACCGAGGCCCGCTGAGTCCTGGAGGCCCCATGACCGGTGCGGCTCTCCGCCTCGAGTCCACCCCGGACGGCGTGCGCGTCATCCGCCTGATCAACACCGAGAAGCTGAACGCGATCGACAAGCGCCTGCGCGACGAGATGATCGAGGCCACCGGCGCGATCGCCGCGGACACCGCCGCGCGCGCGCTCGTGGTGACCGCCGACGGCAAGGGCTTCTGCGCCGGCGCCGACGTCAAGGAGCTGTTCGCCCCGTTCGAGAACATGACGGTCGAGCAGGTGAAGGCGGAAGTCTCGCTCATCTACAAGTCGTTCCTCCAGGTGCGCGCGCTCGAGATCCCCACGATCGCCGCGGTCAACGGCGCGGCGATCGGCGCCGGCCTCAACCTCGCGTTGTGCTGCGACGTGCGGTATGCCGGACCGCGCGCGCGTTTCGGCGCGACGTTCTCGCAGATCGGCCTCAACCCCGGCGGCGGCGCCTCGTGGTTCCTCCAGCAGGCGGTCGGCTATTCGAGGGCGCTCCGCGTGATGCTCGACGGGACGATCATCGACGCGGCGGAGGCCGCGCGGCTCGGCCTGGTTGAAGCGGTCGTGGACGACCCCGAGGCGGCGGCGCTCGAGCGGGCGCGCCACTGGGCGAAGATCCCTCCCACGCTCGCGCGCACGATCAAGAAGAGCATGCGGACCGCGGCGAGCCAGGGCTTCGAAGCCACGCTCGCGTACGAGAGCGACGCCCAGGCGGCCTCAGCCAAGAGTTCGGCCTTCAGCGAATGGGTGGCCGCCTACCTGAAGCGCTGAGCGAGAATCGGGAGGTGACGACCGATCGCGCGTTCGAGCTGGAGCGCGGCGGGGTCAAGCCGGGCCGGGAGATGGCCCGCCATTTCCGGCAGGTCGAGGAGTCCTCGTGCCTGCTCCTCGCCCGTGACGAGGTGACATGGCTGCGCGAGCGGTACGTCGCCCCCGACCGCACGGTCGAGGTGTTTCTGAGCCTCGGCTGCGGCGTCCAGGGCCTGCCGCATGTGATGCAGGACAGCGTTTCGGTGCTCGAAGCGCTCGGGGTCTCCTTCGCGGCCGGCGGCGGGCGGCAGTTCTGCTGCGCCAACCCGTACCGCGGCACGGCGAGCGTGCCGGGACTTCCCGATCAAGCCGATCGGCTCACCGCCGCCTCCGTGGACCGGATGCTCGCGTGGGGCGCGCGGTCGGTCGTCCACTGGTGCACCGCGTGCCAGATCACCTTCGGCGCCTGGTCGCGCGGCGAGCAAACGGTGTGGACCGGGAGCGGGGTCCAGCCGCTCGCCTCTCCGCCGCGGGAGAGCGGCGAGGCGTTCGGCAACATCAACATCTACGAATTCCTCGCCGACCGCCTCCGGGCGATGGGCTCGGCGGTCCCCTGGAAGCGCGGCTTCTCCGCCCGCATCCTCGTCGAAGGCCACCCCGAGCTCACCGCCACGCACGACGGGGCGCGCTCGAGCCTCGCGAACCTCCTGGCCCTGATCCCGGGGGTGGAGGTGGTCAGCTACGTGGATCCGCCGGCGCGCTTCTACTCGAAGGGCCGCAACTGCACCAACCTCTTGACGGAGCTCACCAGCGAGGACGTCGCGCGCTACCGCGCCGAGCTGGCCGCGCAGGCCCGCGCGCGCGGTGCCGACACGGTCGCCTGCCAGCACCACAACTGCCACCGCACCTGGCGCCGCTTCTCGAGCGACGAGCTGGCCGTTCGCCAGGGCGTTTCGATCCTCGCCGCCGCGCTCGGCGTCGCCCATCCCGACCGCTACCAGACCGCGGCGAAGCTCGGGGATCCGGCCGCGGTGGTGGCCCACACCCGACCGCTCTGGCGATCGTGGGGCCTCGAGGAGCCGGAGGCGGAAGAGATCGCCAAGCGGCTGTTCGACGTGAAGTACGCGGCGAAGCCCGCCTGCGCGTGTGGCGGCGACACGAGCAAGTGCACCGAGGACCTGATCACGCTAGGGAGGATTTCGTGAGCGAAGTGCTGAGCGCGAGCGTCCGAGCGTGGCTCGACGGTCCGCGGTATGCGGTGCTCGCCACGCTGAACCTGAGCGGGTCGCCGCACCTCACGGAGATGTGGTACGAGCTGCGCGGCGACGTGGTCATCTTCAACACGACCGATGACCGCGCCAAGAGCCGCAACCTCGCGCGCGACGCGCGCGTCTCCCTGCTAGTGAGCGAGCTCAAGGGCGAGGCCACGCTGCGCGCCACGAACTACGTCCGCATCGACGGCCGCGCGCGGAAGATCGCGGACGGCGCGCAGGGGCTCGCGGACATCCTCAGCCTCGCCGAGCGCTACGACGGCAAGGGAGCGGGCGAGCGTGCCCGTCCCGCCTACTCCAAGCAGCACCGGGTCACCTACGCGATCGACATCCGCAGGGTGTACGCCAAGGGCGTCTGAGGGCCGGCTCGCTCAACGTCCCGGCAGCGCGGGGTAGCGCTCGGGGGCGCGCTGGCGCATGAGCGCGTAGGCGGCCTCGACCACGTCGTACACCTGCGGCTTCCCCGCGTAGTCGCCGTCGCGGCCGTACGTCGTACGGTGCTCCGCGCCCGTCACGCTGCGCGGCGGCACATCGAGCGTGTCGAACGTGCCATCCCGGTCGACGATCGCCCACACGAGGTACGCCGAGGCGCCGCCGGGGACGTCTTCGTCGAGCACGAGCAGCGCGCCGGTGCGCCGGACGGAGGCGGCCGCGATCCCGTGGCGGTCGAACGGACTCAGCGTCCGCGCGTCGATGACTTCGGCCGAGACGTCGAGGCGGGCGAGCACCTCGGCCGCCTCGAGCGCGACGGCACAGCAGGCGCCGTACGTCACCAGGGTCAAGTCGCTTCCCGGGCGGAGCACCTCGGGTACGCCGAGCGGCACCGTGAAGTCGCCGAGGTTGGTGGGCAGCCGCTCCTTCACCCGGTACGCGTTGAGCGTCTCGACCACCAGCGCGGGATCGTCTCCCGGCAGGAGCAGGTTGTACATGCCGGCGGCAGTGGTCATGTCGCGCGGCACCGCGATGTGCATCCCGCGGAGCGCGTGCACGAGCGTGCCCATGGGCGAGCCGGCGTGCCAGATGCCCTGGAGCCGGTGGCCCTTCGTTCGGATGACCACCGGCGCCGCCTGGCCGCCCGCGGTGCGATGGCGCAGCGTTGCGAGCTCGTCCGTCGCCTGCTGCAGCGCGTAGAAGAGGTAGTCGAGGTACTGGATGTCGACGATCGGCCGGAAGCCGCGCTGTGCGAGGCCGATGCCCTGGCCGAGGATGGTCGCCTCGCGGATGCCGGTATCGATTACCCGCCGCGCGCCGTGCCGAGCCTGGAGCCCTTCGTACACGAGGTTCACGTCGCCGAGCAGCCCGACATCCTCGCCCAGGATCACGCCGCTCGGATCGCGTGCCAGCCAGCGGTCGAAGCAGTCGCGCAGCACGACGCGCCCGTCGACCAGGGGCGCGTTGTCCGCGTAGCGCGCGGCGACTGCCGCCGTGCGGAGGGGCGAGCGCGCGGTTTCGCTGTACAGGTGGGAGCCGTATCGCCTGCGCAGCGCCGGCTCTTCCTCGGCGACGAACGCGGCGAGCGCGTCGGCGCGCCCGGCCCGCTCGCCGCGCGAGGCAACCCGTGCGGCGCGGGCCGCGTCGAGCACGTCGCGCCGCAGGACCAGCTCATCGTCCGCCGCCTTCGGCAGATCGGGCAGGATCGCGCGGAGGCGGTCGGCCGCGGCGCGGATCGGCGCCTGGTACGCGCGCCATGCATCCAGGCGTGCGGCCGCGACGCGCTCCCGCTCCTCCCGTTCGAGCGCCGTGAGCGCCTCGTCGCCGGCGTAGCCGCGCGCCACGAGCCATGCGCGCATGCGGCGCAGGCAGTCGAAGTCGCGCTCGAACGCCATGCGCTGTTCCGACTTGTACCGCTCGTGGCTGCCGCTGGAGGAGTGGCCGAGCGGCTGCGTCATATGCATCACATGCACCAGCGCCGGCACATGCGTGGCTCGCACCTCCGCCGTCGCCCGGCGGTAGACCGCGCGGAGCTCCGGATAGTGTCGCCCCGGACGGTGTGCAGGCGGATGCCGGTCCGGCCGTCCGAACGGATCCCTTCGAGCGCGGCGGAGATCGAGTGCTTCGTCGTCTGCAGGTCACTCGGCACCGAGATCGAGATGCCGTCGTCCCAGACCGACAGCAGCAGCGGGACCTGGAGCACCCCGGCCGCGTTGATCGCTTCCCAGAAGATGCCCTCGCTCGTGCTGCCGTCCCCGATCGTGCCGAACGCCACCTCCTGGCCGCCGCGCGTGTGCACGGCGTTCGCTGACGCGAGCGCCGGGTCGGCGCGATACAGCGCCGAGGCGTAGGCCAGACCGAGCAGCTTGCCCATGTGCGACGCGACCGGTGAGAGGTCGGCGCTCGAATGCACGCGCTCGAGCGGGTGTGGGTTTCCGTCCGCGTCGAGCACGCGCGTCGAATAGTGGTTCGCCATCTGTCGCCCCGCGGCAGGCTCGCGCGCGGCGTCCGGATCGCCGTAGACGTTCGCGAAGTACGAGCGCACGTCGAACGAGCCGAGCGCGAGCAGCAGCGTCTGGTCGCGGTAGTAGCCGGCGCGCCAGTCGCCCGGCTGCATCTCGCGCGCCAGCGCGACCTCCTTCCCGTCACCGGTGATCGCGAACGGCGCGCGCCCCGCGAGCACTTCCTGCCGCGCCGTCTCGCTGGCGGCGCGGCTGCGCACCGCGATGCGGTAGTCCGCGATGGCCTCGCTCGCCGGCGGCCACGTCGCCGCCATGCTCAGAGGCTAGGCGGGCGGGGGAAGAGCGGGATCCGCTTGTCGGCCTCGATGCGGCTCCCCGCGGCGGACGCGACGATCTCGATCCGCGGCAGCTGCTCCGCGAGCTCCCGCACGTGCGTGATGATCCCGACCAAGCGGCCGTCTCCGCCCAACCGCTCCAGCGCCTCGACCGCGCCGGCGAGCGCGTCCTGGTCGAGCGACCCGAAGCCCTCGTCCAGGAAGAGGCTGTCGAGCCGCGCGCGCTCCGTCACCGCGAGCGAGCGCACGTGCTCCGAGAGCGCGACCGCGAGCGCGAGCGAGGCGAGGAACGTCTCGCCGCCGGAGAGCGTCTTCACGCTCCGCTCCTCGTCGCCCCAGTAGGTGTCGACCACGGTGAACTCGTCGTCGCCGGTCTCGCCCGAGCGGTACGTCAGGCGGTAGCGCCCACCGGACAGGCGCAGCAGGTGGTCGCTGCCGGCGGCCGCGAGCGCGCGGAGCGCCTCCGCCTGGAGGAAGTCGACGACGCGGTCCGCCTTGAGGTCGGTGGCGAGCGTCCGGTAGCGCGCAGCCTGCGCGACGAGCGCGCGGACCTCCGTCTCGAGCGCCGCGCGCTTCTCGATCGACGCGGCCGCGATCTCCGCGGCGGCCTCGGCGCGGGATGCGGCGCGCACGGACTCGCGTTCGGCGGCGGCCAC
>VGPA01000088.1 GCA_016875665.1 Chloroflexota bacterium
GATCGCGTCGAGCCGCGCGCGGAGGGCTTGCCCGTTGGCGCGCCCGAGCGTTTCGAGCGCGGTGAGCCGCACGCGCAGCGCGCGGACCTCGCCGAGGGTGCGGTTGGCCGAGCTGAAGGCGTCGCGCAGGCGCAGCAGCAGCGCTTCTTGCCGCACCAGGTCGGCCTGGGAGACCCCCGTTCCGGGGTCGGCCTGAATCTCGAACGATGCCGAACGGACCGCCCCGTCAACCTCGATCCGCACGCTGTAGGTCCCCGGCACCGCGAGCGGCCCGGCCGGGGGCCGCTCGCCCCGGAAGAAGTCGACCGAGCTCGGGACGGCCGCCCGCCCAACCCCGGCCGGGGCAGCGGCCGGCACATCGGCGGGACCGTCGAGGCGCGTGTCCCACACGAATCGGTGGAGGCCGGCCGACGTCGCGGGCGCCGGCCTGGCGCCGCTCGTGAAGCGCCGCACCTCGCCGCCGCGCGCATCGGAGATCACCAGCGCGACCGCGGCGGCGTCCTTCGGCAGGAAGTAGCGCACCACCACGCCGCGCGGCGGATTGCGGCTCGCGTCCAGGAAGTCCTCCGCGACGTCGCCTTCCTCGGCCAGTGGCGTGTAGGTCACGGTCGCGGCGCCCTCGATCCGGTAGTTGTGGCCGGGTGACGGCGCGCGCGCGGTGCGCGGTGCGCCCAGCCGCTGGTACGGCCGGGGCGCGAACAGGTGGGGCGCAACTCCGCGCGCGACCCGTGCGAAGGAGTCGCGCAGCGCGGTCATGTCGTCGAGGATCCAGAAGCCGCGGCCGTGCGTTGCGACGACCAGGTCGCCGTCCTTGACGATGAGGTCGTAGATCGGCACCGTCGGCAGGTTCCCCTTCAGCGGCGACCACGACTCTCCGTCGTCGAACGAGACGTGGACACCGGTTTCCGTGCCGCAGAACAGCAGCCCCGGGACGACGGGATCCTCGCGGATCACCCGGGTGAAGACGTCCGCCGGCAGACCGGCCACGATCGAGGTCCAGGTCCGGCCGCCGTCGCGCGTGCGGAAGAGCATCGGCGCGAAGTCGTCGAGCAGGTACCGCGTCACCGCGAGGTAGGCGCGTCGGGGATCGTGCGCGGAGGGCTCCACGCAGCTGACCAGGGTCCACTCTTTCACCGCGCGGGGAGTGACATCGAGCCAGGTGCTCCCGCCATCTCGCGACGTCTGCACCTTGCCGTCGTCGGTGCCCGCCCAGAGCACACCCGGCTTGACCGCCGACTCAGCGAACGAGTAGATCGTCCCGACTCGCTCGCGCTCGTTCATCGGCGCGTCGCGCCGCGCCGGATTCCCACCGGGCTCGAGGCGACCGGTGTCATTGAGCGTGAGATCGGGGCTGATCGCGCGCCAGGTGGTGCCCTCGTCCTCGGTACGGAACACGCGCTCGGCGCACACGTAGAGGGCGTTCGCGTCGTGCGGTGAGAGCACGATCGGGTGCGACCAACCGAAGCGGTGCTTGACCGTGCTCGCCGCGCTGCCCCACGCGTCCATCTCCGGGTGGACGTCGATCGCGGCGGACTGCCCGGTCCGCTCGTCGTACCGCGTCAGCTCGCCCGCGAAGTTGCCCGCATACACGATGTGCGGGTCGTCCGGCCGCACGGCGATCCAGCCGCTCTCGCCGCCGCCGACATCCCGCGCAGCCCCGTTGGGAATGGCCGCGAGCGCCGACCGGCTCGGCACGGCGATCGTGCCCGAGTCCTGCTGCGCCCCGTAGACGTGGTACGGCACGCGCGCATCGGCCACGACGCGGTACAGCTCGGCGGTCGGCTGGTTGTTCGTCCGCGACCAGCTGGCGCCGGCCGTGAACGTGACGCCGGCGCCGCCGTCGCAGCCGACGATCATGCGGCGCGAGTCGCGCGGGTCGATCCACAGGTCGTGGTTGTCGCCGTGCGGGGTGGGCACCCGTTGGAAGGTCGCGCCGGCGTCCACCGAACGCCAGAGATCCCCGTTCATCACCCACACCGTGTCCGGATCGCTCGGGTCGGCGACGATGTGGCAGTAGTAGTAGCCGCGGAAGTAGAGGTTCGAGTCCCCGCTGCCGCGCACCCAGGTCGAGCCGCCGTCGTCCGATCGGTACAGGCCCCCTTGCTCGGCCTCGATCACGGCGAACACGCGCCCCGCGCGCGCCGGCGAGGCGGCGACGCCGACGCGGCCGATGATCCCCGCCGGAAGCCCGGGCATGCGGGTGAGGTCGGTCCAGGTGCTGCCGCCGTCCGTCGAGCGGAAGATCCCGCTTCCGGGCCCGCCGCTCGAGACGATCCACGGCAGGCGAATCGCCTCCCATGTCGCGGCGTAGACGTTGCGCGGGTTCCGGGCATCGATGCTCACATCGATCGCGCCGGCGTTCGGCCCGCGGTCGAGCACTTTGGTCCAGGTGCGCCCGCCGTCGCGCGAGCGGTAGAGGCCGCGCTCCCGGCTGGGGCCGTGGGCGTGGCCGAGGGCGGCGACGAACACGGTGTCCGCATCGCGGGGGTCGCTGCGGATCTTGCCGATGTGTCGCGTGTCGGCGAGGCCGAGGTGGGTCCAGGTCGCGCCCGCGTCGGTCGAGCGGTAGACGCCGTCACCGTGCGCGACGTCCCCCCGGATGCAGGACTCCCCCATTCCCGCATAGATGACGGTGCGGTCGGCGGGAGCCACCTCGAGCGCACCGACCGAGGCGCGACGGAAGAAGCCGTCCGAGACGTTGGTCCAGTACGTTCCGCCGTCGACGGTCTTCCAGACGCCGCCGCCGGTCGAGCCGAAGTACAGGACATGCTGCTCGACCGGGTCTCCGGCGACGGCCACGACCCTACCGCCACGCCACGGGCCGACCGATCGCCAGCCGAACGCATCGAGCTGCGGCGCGAGGGTGCGGGTGGCGCGGTTGGCTATTCCTCCAGCCACGTCTTTTCGTTGACGTAGAGCGACTCGTTGCGGATCACGGGGTCGTGCAGCTTGGCGCTGGTGCCGGTGAGTTGCGTGACCGAGAGGAGCCACACCCCCAGCGCTTGGGCGGAGATCTGCTCCTGCGCCGACTTGATCAGCGCGTCGCGCTTCGCCGTGTCGAGCTCGAGCTGTGCGCCCTTGGCGAGCGTATCGATCTCGGGAACGCACGAGCCGGCACTGTTGAAGCCGACCGGCGCGAAGAAGTCGCAGCCGAAGCGCCGCAGGTAGTAGTCCGCCGGGCCCGGCGACGGCGTGCCGCTGGTGTTCCAGTACATCTCCAAGGTCGACTTCCGCGGGTCCTGACGAAGCAGCTCGAGGTACTTGGCGTTCTCGACGATCGTGAGGTCGATGTTCACGCCGACCGCGCGCCACATCTGCTGCATGGCCTGCTCGATCTCGAAGTCCTTGAGGTAGATCCCCTTCGTCCCCACGAAGTTCGCGCTGAAGCCGTTGGGGTACCCGGCGTCGGCCAGGAGCTGCCTGGCCCGCGCGGGGTCGTACTTGAACCCGGGCAGCTCGACGTAGCCCGGTGCGCCGACGGGGATGAGGCCGCCCTGCGGCTTCCCCAACCCGACGAGCGTGTTCTTGATCAGGGAGTCCTTGTCGATCGCGTGGTTGAGAGCCTGGCGCACCCGAAGATCGCTGTACGGCTTCTTCTGGAGGTTGAGACCGGTGTAGTAGTGGCGCTGCGTGTCGTTGCGGATGAGCTTCAACCGGGAGTTCTTCTCGACCCGTTCGATGTGCTCGGGGTTGAGGCGAATCGCGAGTTGGATGTCGCCCGACTCCAGTCCGATGACCCGCGACTCCGTCTCCGGACGTGGCCGCACGACGACTCGGTCGAGGAACGGGGCGCCCCCCCAATAGCCGTCGAAGCGCTCCAGGGTGATGTTGTCGTCCTTCACCCACTGCACGAACTTGAACGGCCCGGTCCCGACCGGGTTCCTCGCCATGTCCTTGCCGAACTTCTTGAACGCCTCGGCGCTGAAGATCGAGGTCTGGCTGCCACCACTGACGCGCGTGTAGAAGAGCGGATCGACGTACTTGGTCGTGAACCGGACGGTGAACGCGTCGACGACTTCGACCTTGTCGAGGAGCGGGGTCCAGGTGCCGGTGACGAGCGTGCGCTCGGGCCCCTGGATGCGGTCGAAGACGAACTTGACCGAGCTGGCGTCGAACGCCGATCCGTCGTGGAACCGTACGCCCTGGCGGAGCTTGAAGGTCCAGGTCAGGCCGCTCGACTCCCAGCTCGTCGCGAGGCTGGGAACGTATGCCAGCGACGCGTCCTGCCGAACGAGGCCCTCGAACAGCATCGCGGCGCTGTTGGCACCCACCGCGTCGGCGACGTTGGTCGGATCCAGCGTGATCGCGTCCGCAGCGGCGGCGTAGGTCACGGTGCCACCACGTCGGGGCTGCGGGGCGGGAGGCGGAGCGGGGGTCGCCGCAGGGGCGCAGGCCACGGCCGCGGCGGCCACGCCCGACGCCCCGATCGCCTTCAGGAAGGAACGCCGCTGCATGCTGCTCATTTTTCCTCCCGCGCCCGTGGGCGCATCACTCTTCGAGCCAGGTCTTCTCGTCGACGGTGAGGATCGTGTCCTTGCGGAACACCGCCCCGTGGAGCTTGCGGCTCATCCCGGCGACCTCCTGCACGCCGAGGAGCCAGATCGCGGGCGTCTGCTGGGCGAGGAGGTCCTGTGCCTGCTTCAGCATCGGTCCCCGCTTGGCCTCGTCCGTGGTCCGCAGCGCCTCCTGCGCCAGGTCGGAGATGCGGCGGTCGCAGAAGCCGCTCGAATTGTTCGTCGGCTGGTCGCAGCCGAACTGCTGCTCGATGTAGTCGACGGCGGTGGCGGTCACGAACGAGTTCTGGAACATCTCGAGCGTGGTCTCCCGCGTCGTGCGCAGGACGTCCAGATACTTCGCCAGCTCGAAGATCTCGAGCTTGACGTCGACGCCCACCGCCTTGAGCTGGAGCTGGATCGCTTGGTCGAGCTCGAAGTCCTTCGGGTACGCGCCCTTCGTGCCGACCAATGTGGTCGAGAAGCCGTTCGGGTAACCGGCCTCCGCGAGCAGCTGCTTCGCCTTCGCCGGGTCGTACGGGAACGGCGCAACCGCCGAGTAGCCGGCGACACCCGGCGGAACGTGGGTGCCCAGCGCCTCCGCGAGGCCCCCGTAGATGTTCGCGACGATGGATCGCTTGTCCACGGCGTAGTTGAGCGCCTGCCGGACGCGGGGATCGGAGAACGGCTTCTTGCGGACGTTCATCCCGATGAACATCGTCCGCGTGGTGGTCTTGGCCTCCTTCTTGAGGCGCTCGTTCGCGTCGAGCCGGCCGACATTCTCCGGGCTCATGCGGATCGCGAGCTGCACGTCCCCCGACTCGAGGGCGATCAGCCTCGCCTGCGCGTCCGGGACGGGGCGGATGATGACCTTGTCAAGGTACGGTGCGCCGCCCCAGTAGTCGTCGTTGCGGACGGCGACGAAACGCTCGTCCTTGATCCACTCCGAGAACTTGAACGGCCCGGTCCCGACCGGGTTGCGCGCGAGGTCCTTGCCGAACTTCTTGAACGCATCGGGGCTCTCGATCTGCACCGCCGACCGAAGCGACAGCATGGTCGGCATGTCGGCGAACGGGAACTTGGTGATGAACCGGTTGGTGAACTCGCTGACGACGTCGACACGCTCGAGCACGGCACGCCAGACGCCTGCGCGGAGCGTGTTCTCGGGTCCGAGAAGGCGATCGAAGTGCGCCTTGACCGCCGCGGCGTTGAAAGGAGTGCCGTCGTGGAACCGCACACCGCGCCGCAGCTCGAACGTCCAGGCCGTGCCGTCCGCCTGCCAGCTCGTGGCGAGCTTGGGGATGAGCTGGAGGTCAGGGGTCGCGCCGACGAGCGAGTCGTACACGAGGAACAGGGCCGCGCCGGACGTCACGTCGCCGGAGTTGGGCGGATCGAGGCTGGTGATGTCGGCGCTCGCCGCGTACGTGAGCGTCCCGCCGCGGCGGGGCGCGCGCGCGGTCGGCG
>VGPA01000089.1 GCA_016875665.1 Chloroflexota bacterium
CAATGGGCGCGCGGCTGGCAGGAAGCATGGCGGGAGGACTCGAAGACGCCCGAGCCGCACCGGGGGAGCCCGCTGCATCCCGAGATCGTCACGCGTGCGATGGCCGAGGTGCTCCCCGCGAGCGCGGCCGTGTCGGTCGACATCGGCAACTTCGTGTTCTGGCTTCGCCGCCACTGGCGCCCGGCCGAGCACAACACCTTCTATCAAAGCTCCGCGGGCTCGATGGGCAGCGGCTTCTCGATGGCGGTCGGGGTCCAGCTCGCGCAGCCCGAGCGGCTCGTGGTCGCCGCCGCCGGCGATGGCGGGTTCATGATGAGCGTCCCCGAGGTCGAGACCGCGGTGCGGCTGCGCCTGCCGATCATCGTGGTGGTGTTCAACAACAGCCAGTACGGCACGATCCGTTGGCAGCAGGAGTCGCAGTATCCCGGCCGCGTGGTGGGCACGACCTACGGCCCGACGGACATCGCCGCGGTCGCGAGAGCGATGGGTGCCGCATCCGAGCGAGTCGAGCGGGCGGAGGATGTCGCTCCGGCGTTCCGCCGCGCGGTCGCGGCTCGCCGGACCACCGTCCTCGACTTCGTGACGGATCCCAACGAGATCTTCCCGGGCACCACCATCGAGAAGCTCCGCGCGCGCGCGCGTCCGCCGGTCTAGTCGGTCTAGTCGACCCCGAACGCCGCGACGGCGTTGTCCCAAAGCACGCGCTCGAAGGTCGCGTCGTCGAGGCCGAGGTCCTGATAGATGCCGAGCACGAAGGCGGGGTCCATCAGCGGCGCGTCGCTGCCGAAGAGCAGTCGTTCGGCGGGGATGGCGCGCACGAGCGCGCGGCACTCGCGGATGTCGGCGGCGCTCGACGACAGCTCCACGTAGACACGGTCGCCGCCGGCCACCGCGCGTGCGGCATCGGCGGTCGGGACGCCGAGGCCGGCATGGGCGATCACAATGGGAAGGCGCGGGTGCTCGCGCGCGATCGCGGTGATGGCCTCGACCCAGTCGGCGCCGGTGTTATGGATCTTGACCGGGCGCCCGTAGCGCGCCAGGACACGGAAGAGCTCCCACGTCTTCGGTGACGACGTCGGCAAACCCGCGTAGTGGCAGTGCACCTTGACGCCGACGACCCCGGGCGCTCGCCCCCAGCGCTCGAGGTGGGCGCGAGCCAGCTCCACGTCGTTCGCGTCGGCGACGAGATACACGAGCTGACCCTGTTCCACACGGGCGGCGGCGACCGCGCGCGCGTTCCCCTGCTCCAGGTCGCCGACGATCGCCGCCACCGAGGACGAGACCGTCCGCCGCACGCCGTACCTCCGAAGAGTGGGCATGAGGTCCGCGGGCTCGACGTCGGGCACCTCCCACGGCGCCGGGAACACGTGACTGTGCACGTCGAAGACGCGCTCGGGCACCGGGGGCGGACGCAGATCCGGTGCCACGGCGGGCAGTCCGAACAGCCGCTCCGCGTTGCCGGCCAGGATCAGCCTCTTGTCGTCGTCGCGCAGATCGGCGAACAGCACGGCGTTGATCGGCGAGGCGGGCGTCCGCCGAGGGGCTCCGGAGCCGAAGAGCACGCGCTCGGCGCCGATCCGCGCCGCGGCGGCTCGGATCGCCTGATTGGTCCCGAGCGCGCTCGTCTCGATGGAGAGGTGGGGGTAGCGGTCCAGCGCGCCGAAGGTCGCGGTATAGCGCGCGTAGTGAACGCCGACGAGGATGATCGGGACGCCGAGCCCTGCGGTGAGCGCTCCGACCGTCTCGGCGTCGCCGGCGTGGCGATCGGGCACGAGGAGCGGAAGCCCGAACGACGCGGCGGCCCGAAGGGTGCGCGTTGCGCTCTCCGAGACCGCGGCCCAGCGGTCGCCCGGCTCGATCCAGATCGCCTTCGCACCCTCACGGATCCACAGGCGCAACTCCGGCTCGACGGCTGAGAACGCCGAAACGCTGACGGTGGCGACGGGAACCAGTGACGGATCGGCGGTGATCGCGGCGCTGAGACGCTCCCGCCCGTACGCCGTGCCGACCGTTACGGCGGTCCGTTCGCGTACCAACGCGAGGCGGATGCCGTGTCGCGTGCGGGCGGACACGACGTCCTCGATCGCTCCGCCGTCCGAGGGTCGGGATGCCGGGCCGATCTCGACATTGACGTCGACGACACCGCGCGCGGCGGGGGACCGGCCGTCCACGCTCACTGGATGATCATCTCGCCGCCGTGGATGTCGACCGCCGCACCGGTGATGTACGCGCTCGCGTCGCTGACGAGGAAGAGCACGAGCTGTGCGACCTCTTGCGGTAGGCCGAGACGCTTGAACGGGATCGTCCGAATGACCTGGTCGAGCCGATCCGGGCTCGTGTTGGATCGGACCATGTCCGTGTCGATGATCCCCGGCGAGACGGCGTTGACGTTGATGCCGGCGGCCGCCAACTCGCGAGCGGCGTGGCGGCTCAGTCCGAGCATGCCGGCCTTCGCCGCGGTGTAGTGCGCCCCACCGAGCGTGCTCGTGGCGCGTCCGGCCATGGACGCGATGTTCACGATGCGCCCGCGACGCTGGGCGCGCATGATCGGAGCGACCGCCTGGATGAACAGGAACGCGCCCTTCAGCGTGACGTCCACGACGAGATCCCACTCCGCCTCGGTGATCCGCTCGAGCGGACCGGGCCGCAACACGCCGGCGTTGTTCACGAGGATGTCGACCGTTCCGAGCTCGCGCGTCGTGCGGTCGACCGCTCGCGCCACGGCGTCGGCACGCGAGACATCGGCGACGCACGCGATGGCGCGCCCGCCCGCGGCGCCGATGGTCTCGGCCACCGACGCGGCCGCGGACTCGTCGACGTCGACGACGGCCACCGCGGCGCCCTCCGACGCGAGGAGGGTCGCGATCGCGCGGCCCATCCCGCGCCCGGCGCCGGTCACGATCGCGACCCGACCGTCGAGCGCCGGACTCGGGTCGGTCATCAACGGGCTCGGTTCGGAGCGATCATCTCGGGATAGCCCGTCTCGAGAAGCCGAGTGAACGCGGCGGCGTCCTCATCGGTCGCGGAGAGGTAGGGAGCGCGCACGCGAAGCGGCATCTTCGGATAGATGCCACAGCGGGTGTAGAGCTTCGACCAGGAGGGCTCCGCCGTCAGATGCGAGAGCAGACCGACCGCCTCGCGGTCCATGCGGTCGAGCATGACCTTCTTCCGCGTCGCCGCCTGCCAGTCACCCCGCTCGCAGTCACGCCACCACTCCATCATCCAGCGGGCACTGATGTTCACCGCCGCGCTGTACGTACCCCGTGCTCCAAGCAGCACACCGGGCACGACGTGCGGGTCCACGACGAAGTGGTGCAGCCGCGGAGTCGCGAGGACGACCTCCTCGAACGCCGCGACATTGCCGCCGGTCTGCTTGGTCCCGACCAGGGTGGGAGCGACCTCGAGGATCGACCGATATTCCGCGCCGGTCAGGAAGCGCTTCGCGAGAGCGATGTTGTAGTGGATCAAGGCCACGTCCGGGAAGGCGCGCGCGAGGTCGGCGAAGAAGTTCAGTATCTCGCGGTCACTGAGCGGCTGCCAGAATGGCAGCGCCACCTGCACGGCGTTGATCCCCCGATCGCGCGCGTACGCGATCCGCTCCAGGACACCCGCGGTGTGCAGCCAGGTGACGCCGACCTGCGCGGGAATGCCGACGTCGGCGGCGCCCCGCGCGAACGCATCGACGAGGCTGCGGTAGTCCGCGATGTCAAGCACGTGGAACTCGCCGTCCGTGCCGGTGGTGTAGACGCCGTGGACGCCGGCCTCGCGGTAGATCCTGAGGAGCTCGCGCAGGACGCCCTCGTCGACGACGCCCCGGTCGGTCCAGGGTAGCGGGATCGCAGCCCACACGCCGTGCAGGTGCTGGTCGCGGAATCGCTCGGGCATCGGTTACGCCTCCTTCTTCGCGGGCGCGGTCTTCAGTCGCGGTCGGACCTCGTGTGCCAGCCGGATCATCGTCTCCTCGTCGTACGGTGGCGGCAGCGAGAAGATCAAGTGCGTGTAGCCGAGGTCGACGTACCGTTGCAGCAACGCGGTGACGTCGTCCGCGGTCCCCACGGGCTGCGGCGCCGGGCCGTCGAAACGCGCCTTCGGCTCGCTCAATGGACGTCGACCCGGCCCGAGACGGCGGATCAGTGACTCGTAGTCATCGCGCGCCTCCGCCCGTGAGTCCCGAATGACGATGACCGGAGGGCACGCCGACCGCTCGATCTCACGGTGATCTCGCCCGACCGCCTCGCAGTGCTCGCGCAGGATCGCCTCGCGGCGCGCCACCTCTTCGAGCGCACCCGTCTGGTTGCAGGCGTCCGCGTATCGCGCGACGAGCCGCAGCGTCACGCGCTCGCCCACGCCCCCGACAAGGATCGGGAGGCGTGCTTGCAGCGGGCGCGGCGCGTTGCGCGCCGTCCGAACGCGGTAGCGGGGACCGTCGGCCGTCGGTTCCTCACCGTCGAGCATCGCGCGGAGGATCGGCAGCGCCTCGGCGAGCCAGCGCAGTCGCTCCCCCGGACTGGCGCCGAAGTCGAACCCGAGCCCCTCGTGCTCCTCGGCGTCCCAGCCGGCACCGATCCCGAGGATCGCTCTTCCACCGCTGATGTGGTCGAGCGCCGTGACCATCTTCGCGACGAGCGCGGGATTCCGGAACGTGTTGCAGCCCACGAGGAGCCCGACGGCGACGCGCTTGGTGAGCGCCGCGAGTCCCGCGATGGTCATCCACCCCTCGAGCATCGGCCCACGGGTGTCGCCGAGCACGGGATAGAGGTGATCCCAGACCCACACGCTGTCGTACCCGTACGCCTCGGCCCGTTGCGCTCCATCGACGAGCGTCGGCCAGTCCGAGTGCTGGTTCCAAAGACACGCCCCGAACCGAAGCGCGGTCATTGCGCCGAGATCTGCTGTCTGGGGTCGAGGGCGTCGCGCAGGCCATCGCCGATGAAGTTGACGGCCAGCACCGTGACCCCGATGGCGATCCCCGGCAGCGCCCACAGCCACGGCATGGATTCGAGGATGACCACCGACTGCGCCTCGCTCAGCATGTTCCCCCAGCTCGGCTGTGGGGGACGAATACCCAGTCCGAGGAACGACAGGGCCGCCTCGAGGAGGATCGCGTAGGCGACACCGAAGGTCGCGGTGACCGACAGGGGAGCGATCACCAGCGGCACGAGATGCCTGGCGATGATGCGGCGATTGGTCGCACCGAGGCTGCGTGCGGCCATGACGAAATCCTGCTCGCGCAACGACAGCGTCTGTCCCCGAACGATCCGGCATGTCGTCGGCCAGCCGAAGAGCGCGACACCGAGCACGATCGAGGTGATCCCCGGACCGATCACCGAGACGAGGACGATGATCATGACGAGCAACGGATAGGACAGGATGATCTCGGTCAGGCGCATGACGAGGCTGTCGATGACGCCGCGGTAGTAGCCCGCGAGCAGGCCCAGCACGAGCCCGATCCCCGTGGTCAGCAGCGCGGCCGAAAGCCCGACGGTCAGCGACACCTGACCGCCATACATCAGCCGGCTCAGCACGTCGCGTCCGGTGAGATCCGTGCCCATCAGGTGCACCGGGGTCGGAGGCTGGCGTGACGCACGCAGGTCGATCGCGACCGGATCGTATGGGGCGAGGAACGGTGCGGTGATCGACACGAGGGTCACCAGGACGATCACCACGACGCCGACCATCGCGAGCCTGTGCTGACGGAACCGCTCGACGGCGGCCCCCAGCGGGCTGCGCGGCGCTCGTGCGGTCGATTCCGCCGCCACGGCAGCGCGAGCCTGGACCCGCGGATCGGTGGTCACTTGAACTTGATCCTCGGGTCGGTCAGCGCGTACGCGATGTCCGTCAGGAGGCTCGAGACCAGCACCACGACCGCGACGACCAGCGTGATGCCCATCAGCACGGGATAGTTCCGCTGGTTCACGGAGAGGAGCATCAGCTGCCCCATGC
>VGPA01000090.1 GCA_016875665.1 Chloroflexota bacterium
ACCTTGGCCACGTCCGCCGGATCGCGCGTTTCCGGCGCCACCGCCGCGCCGGGCTGGGGGCCGAGCGCGGCGAACTTGCCGCTCATCTCCGCGTGCATGCGCGTCGCCATCGGGCCGGGGTGGATCGCGCACACCGCGACGCCCGTGCCCTCCAGCTCGAGCGCGAGGCTCTTGGTGAGCATGATCAGCGCGGCCTTGGAGCTCGCGTACGCGGTGCGCAGCGCGGCGGGATTCATGCCGGGCCCGGAGGCGATGTTCACGATCCGGCCGTAGCCGCGCGCGAGCATCCCGGGCAGCACCGCCCGCATGAGCAGGAACGGCCCACCGATGTTCACGTCGAGTGCGCGGAGCCACGCGGCGGGGTCGGATGTCGCGAGAGGGCCGACCGGATCGATGATGCCGGCGTTGTTCACGACGATCGATGGCGCGCCGACCCAACGCTCGGTCGCGTTGACCAGCTCCTGGATCTGCCGCGGGTCGGCGATGTCGGCGGTCTGCGCGAGCGCATGTCCCCCGCGCCGCTTGATCTCGAGCGCCACCGAGTCCAGCTCGGGGGCGTTGCGCGAGGCGATCACCACGCTTGCACCCAGCCCGGCGAGCTGGATCGCCACGGCCCTGCCGAGGCCGCGCCCACCGCCGGTGACGATCGCCACCTGCTTCGTGAGCTTCATGCGAGCAACGATACGTGCGCCGCGCGCCGCCGGCGCGGTTAGGCCGTGGTCAGGCCGCGAATGGCGAGGCCGGCGGCGAACAGGGCGGCGAAGCCGAGAAACAGCGACATTCGCGCGCTGGGCCGGCCACGGGCGTAGGTCCAGGCGAGCGGCAGCGCCAACGCGAGGGCAAATCCGTAGAGGATGTGCATCGGCTCGCGCGGAGCCCCACGGAGCGCGAACGTCGCGAACCCGAGCGCGCCCTGGATCACGGACACCGCCACGGCCACGGCGAGCGATCCGAGGTACGAGCCGCTCGGGCCGCGGCCGCGGATTCCCTCGACGACTCCCCACACCCCCACGGCCGCCAGGTAGAAGACGAGCGCCCGCGCGATCGCGCCGTGCAGCTGCAGCGGGAGATCCACGGACCAGAGGCTATACGGGACGAGCACATACCATCAGCGCATCCATGAAGGTCGCCTATCAGGGTCTGGCGGGCGCTTACTCCGAAGCCGCGCTCGCCGCGCTCTTCCCGAAGGCCGAGGCGGTGCCCTGCCGCACGTTCGCGGACGTGTTCGCGACGCTCGCCGAGGGGAGCGCCGACGCCGCGGTGGTCCCGGTGGAGAACAGCCATGCCGGGTCCGTCGTCGATGTATACGACCAGCTGCTGCAGCACCGCGGCGTCACGATCTTCGGCGAGGCGATCGTGCGGGTGCGCTACTGCCTCCTGGGGGTGCCGGGCGCGACCCTCGAGCAGGTGCGGCGCGTGCGGTCGCATCCACAGTCGCTCTCGCAGTGCGACGAGTGGCTGCGGACGCACAAGATCGAGGCGGTCGTCGCGTTCGACAATGCCGGCGCGGCGGCGGAGGTCGCCAAGGCCAAGGACCCCACCACGGCGGGCCTCGCGAGCCGGCGCGCCGGGCGGCGCTACGGTCTCGACGTGCTCGCCGAGGGGATCGAGACGACGCCGGAGAACTTCACGCGGTTCTTCGCGATCACGCCCAGGCCGAGCGAAGCGCTCGTGGACGCGATCCCCCCCGCGCTCAGGTCGGGGCCGCTCAAGACGAGCGTGGTGTACGCGACGAAGAACGAGCCGGGTGCGCTCACCCGCTCGCTGCAGCCGTTCGCGACCGCGGGCCTGCAGCTGACGAAGATCGAGTCGCGTCCGAGCAAAGCGGCGCCCTGGGACTACGTCTTCTACCTCGACTTCGAGGGAAACCCGTCGGCATCGCCCGCCGCCGAGGCCCTCGCGCTCATGCGCACCTGCTGCGCCTGGATCCAGATTTTCGGGACGTACCCGGCCGCCACGACCGTCCTCGAGCCCGATTAGCGCAGCACGGCCTGCGCCGCGAGGCCGATCCCCACGGTGACGAGGACGAGCGACACGGCGCGCACGAGAGCGGGGCCGCCCACCCGGCGTGAATACCGCGCGCCGATCTGCGCCCCGACGACCGCACCGACCCCCAGGAGCGCGACGGTGGGAACGTGCCCGGCCAGTTTGTCGCCGCCCAGATGCGTCAGCGTCGAGGCGAGCGCGGTGATCAGCACCATAAAGGTCGACGTTGCGGTCGCCACATGCGGCGGGAAGCGCAGGATCCCCACCAGCACCGGCACCATGAGGAAGCCGCCGCCGACCCCGAACAGGCTGACGACGAGCCCCTCGACGAGGGCGATGAGGATCGCCACGGGGAGGTTGACCCGGTAGCGGTAGCGGTTTCCGGCGGCATCGGTGAGCGACCGGTCGAACACCCCCCATCCCGGCGCCGCGATCGGCACCGACGCCGGAACCGGCTTGCGCATGAAGAGGAAGGCGGCGAGGCCCAGGAGCAGCGCGGCGAACAGCAGGTCGAACGTGCCGCGCGCGATGCCGCGGGTGAGCAGCGCGCCGGCGACGCCTCCCGGGATCGTGGCGAGCGCGAGCGGGACAGCGCTCACCGTGTCGACCCGTCCCTGCCGCACATACGCGACGGTCCCCGACGCGCCGGTGAAGACGACGACGCCGATCGAGATCGCGGTCAGAGAGGCGGTCGGGAGCGCCGGATCGAGGAGCGCCAGGAGCGGCACGAGCATGAAGCCGCCGCCCGAGCCGATGAGGGTGCCGATTCCGGCGACGGTCATGCCGACGAAGGGCAGCACGACGGGGGGGAGCACAGGCAACGTATAACGAAGGTCTCACGGGCCCGTCCTGTGCCGGCCGCCCACTTCGGTACACTGGGCGAGTCCGCCGGACCCCGTAGCTCAGCGGATTAGAGCGTCTGTCTACGGAACAGAAGGTCGGGCGTTCGAATCGCCCCGGGGTCGCTGATCACAGCCGCGCGCCGACACGGATCGACTCGCGGCACCGCACCCGACATCCACGAACCCCCTGCGCTTGCTCGACGCAACTGGGGGTCAGCGCCGCCTTGCGAAGGGTCGCGCGCCGCTAAAGTTGGCCGCGTGAACGCAGCCACCGAGCCCGTGCCGCCGCCGCCCGCGGCGGACGGTGCGCAGCTCGTCATCGACGCGCTCAGGCTGAACGGCCTCGACACGATCTACGGCCTTCCCGGCATCCCGATCACCGATCTCATGCGGCGCGCGCAGGGTGCGGGCATCCGTGTCCTCTCCTTCCGCCACGAGCAGAGCGCGGGCTATGCGGCGTCGATCGCCGGCTTCCTCACGCGGAAGCCGGGCGTCTGCCTCACGGTCTCGGCGCCCGGGTTTCTGAACGGACTCAACGCGCTCGCCCATGCGACGGTGAACTGCTTCCCGATGATCCTGATCAGCGGCTCGAGCGAGCGCGAGGTCGTCGACCTGCAGCAGGGCGCCTACGAGGAACTGGACCAGCTCGCGATCGCCAAACCCGTCGCCAAGGCGGCGTTCCGCGTGCTGCATGCCGAGGACATCGGGACCGGCGTCGCGCGCGCGATCCGTGCGGCGGTCTCGGGCCGCCCGGGCGGCGTGTACCTCGATCTCCCGGCCAAGCTGTTCACGGAGACGCTCGACGCGGGCGCCGCGGAGCGGTCGCTGATCAAGGTGGTCGACCCGGCTCCGCGCCAGCATCCCGACCAAGAGGCGGTGGAGCGCGCGCTCGGGCTGCTGCGCGGCGCGAAGCGCCCGCTGATCGTGCTCGGCAAGGGCGCCGCCTACGCGCAGGCCGACGCCGACATCCGCGCGCTCGTCGAGCGGACCGGCATCCCGTACCTCCCCATGTCCATGGCGAAGGGACTGCTGCCCGACACCCACGAGCAGTGCGCTGCGGCGGCGCGCTCCTACGTCCTTCCCGCGGCCGATGTGGTGATGCTCGTCGGCGCGCGCCTCAACTGGCTCCTCTCGCACGGCAAGGGCCAGACCTGGGGCGGCAGGGGCCCCAAGGAATCGGGCGGACAGCGGTTCATCCAGATCGACATCTCCCCTCAGGAGCCCGACAGCAACGTGCGCATCGACGCACCGGTCGTCGGCGACATCGGCTCGTGCGTCGCGGCGCTCCTCGCGGGCACGGGCGCCGGGTGGAAGAAGCCGGCGGCGGAATGGACCGACGCGATCGGGCAGCAGAAGGCCGCCAATGTGGCGCGGATGGCGGAGAGGCTGGCGAAGAGCCCCTCGCCGATGAGCTTCCACAGCGCGCTCGCGGTGGTGCGCGACATCGTCAAGGCCAATCCGGACGCGATGCTCGTGAACGAGGGCGCGAATGCGCTTGACTTCACGCGCAGCATCGTCGACGTCTACAAGCCGCGCAGGCGCCTCGACGTCGGCACCTGGGGAATCATGGGCGTCGGCATGGGCTACAGCGTCGCGGCCGCGGTGGTCACCGGCCAGCCGGTGATCGCGATCGAGGGCGATAGCGCGTTCGGTTTCTCCGGCATGGAAGTCGAGACGATCTGCCGTTACCGCCTTCCCGTGTGCGTCGTCGTGATGAACAACAACGGCGTCTATCGGGGGACGGACGTGAACCCCACAGAAAGCACCGACCCCGCCCCCACCGTGTTCGTCCGGAACGCCCGGTACGACCGGATCATCGAAGCCTTCGGCGGCGTCGGAGCGCACGCCACCACACCGCTGGAGCTCCGCGCGGCCATGGAGGAGGCGCTCCGGTCGCGGAAGCCGACGCTGATCAATGCGGTGATCGACGAGACCGCGGGCACTGAGAGCGGACGGATCAGGAGCCTCAATCCCACCGCGAACAGGAAGTAGGAACGCGAAGTTGGAAGCACTCAAGGGCGTCCGCATCCTCGACATGACGCACGTCCAGGCGGGCCCGACCTGCTCGCAGCTGCTGGCATGGATGGGCGCGGACGTGATCAAGTTCGAGAGTCCGGGCGGCGACGCGACTCGGGGGCAGCTGCGCGACGTCCCCGATGCGGACTCCCTCTACTTCACGATGCTCAACTGCAACAAGCGATCGATCACGGTCAACATGAAGACCGACGAGGGCAAGCAGGTGTTCGTCGATCTCCTCAAGACCTGCGACATCGTCATGGAGAACTTCGGGCCCGGCGTCCTCGATCGCTTCGGCTTTTCGTGGGAGGAGATCCACCGCATCAATCCGAAGATCGTCATGGGCTCGATCAAGGGATTCGGCTCGACCGGACCCTACGCCGAGTTCAAGGCCTACGAGAACGTGGCGCAGGCCATGGGCGGCGCCATGAGCACCACCGGAGTGCCCGACGGACCGCCGTTCGTCACGGGCGCCCAGATCGGGGACTCGGGCACCGGGCTCCATCTCGCGATCGGGCTTCTCGGTGCGCTGCGCCAAGCGGAGCGCACCGGCGAAGGGCAGTACGTCGAGGTCGCGATGATGGACGGCGTCATGAACCTTTGCCGTGTGAAGTTCCGCGACCACCAACGCCTCGCGCACGGCCCGCTCGCCGAGTACTCGGTCGCGACCGGGAATGAAATGACCGCGGTGCCCCGCGCGGGCAACGACTCGGGCGGAGGCCAGCTGGGCAACGCGATCCACTGCAAGCCCCACGGCGCGAACGACTGGCTCTACGTGGTCGTTCAGGAAGCGGTATGGGACGGCCTCGCCGCCCGCATCGGGCCCGATCTCGGGATACCGGACCTCGCACAGGACCCTCGCTTCACGACG
This sequence comes from Chloroflexota bacterium, assembly GCA_016875665.1. Taxonomy (GTDB): domain Bacteria; phylum Chloroflexota; class Limnocylindria; order P2-11E; family P2-11E; genus SHYN01. The sequence continues at coordinate 5,716 of VGPA01000090.1, forward strand.
ATCGCCGAACGGCGCAGGAACCAGAACGAGATGTGGCGGCTCATCACGGTGTTCGCCGAGAACTACACCAAGCGTGAGTTCATGAACCTGCTCAACTCGATCGACGTGCCGTGCGGTCCGATCATGAGCACCGCGGACCTCGCCGACGACGCTCACGTCCGCGGGCGAGAGATGTGGGTCGAGCTGGACCACCCGCAGCGCGGGCGGTGGTGGAACGTGGGA